>DATARH010000107.1:0-20197 GCA_036264235.1 Allostellaceae bacterium | reverse complement strand
GCAAAGGTCCTCGATCAGCTCGATCGCGGCCATGCAGCTTTCGACCGCGCCGGCTACCCGATCCCGATCGCCACCCTGCGGCAGATCCTCGCCGAGCCGGACAGCAATCTCGGTTTCGATGGCGATCCGGCAGTAATCCTGCACGCGCAATCGCGCGCTGTGATGGTGCACTTCGCTTTGGAAGATTGCGCCATAGCAGGGCTCGTCGATGCCGCACAGCTGCTGCATGACCTTAGTGGTGATCGCGATCTTGTAGCCGGCGACAGCACCCCGGCCGACCGCCTCCTCGACCTCCTCATAGGCGGTGCGGATTCGATAGGCCTCGTCCAGATCGGCCGGGCACAGTTCGGGCGGCAGCACATCGGTTTTGTGCCGGTCGCGGAAGATCGCGACGATCCGCGCCGCCTTCTCGCGAGGACTGAGGTTGGCCATCGGTTTGTCTCCGTCGCGGTCGGACGTGGGGTCACATCATAGCCGCCAACCTGAAAAACGCCCGATAGCTGATACTGGTTGGTCGGTGGTCGGCGGGTAACGCTCGATCCGCTTCGCGTTGATGTCGGCGTCGGGCGCGTCCGAGGCGAGCCACAAACGCAGCTCGATCGGGCCCGCAATCTTAAGCTCCTCGGCGAGGGGTGTGATCGTCAGCGATAGCAGGTCGGAGCGCGCCGGCACCATGACGCCGCGTTCGATATGCATTGCGGTGCTGGTCTTGCCATCGGGCCGCCCTCCCTTGCACCCGGCCGGGCTTTCCACTAAATCGTCGCGCCTGATCCGCGACGGTCGGGCGCGTAGCTCAGCGGGAGAGCACTACGTTGACATCGTAGGGGTCACAGGTTCAATCCCTGTCGCGCCCACCATCCCCTGCCCGGTTCTCTGCCTAACAGGCGAAACAGAATGCCTCGCTCGACGCGTCTCGGGCTGATCGCGGCCGCGGTCTTGCTGCTCCTGCTTGGCGGCGCCTACACGGCGTATTGGCTGATCGCAGCCGACCGGATCAGAGAGGGGATCGCGGCCTGGGCCGAGACGATGCGCGGCCAGGGACTCGATGCGTCGTGGCAAGGCTCCCGGGTCGCCGGATATCCGTTTTCGTTCCGTCTCGAATTGAGCCGCCTGCGGCTGCGCGGCGCCGCGGCGATCGGGGAATTCGACCTGCAAGCGCCGAAGGTCGCCGGGAGCATCAGGCCGTGGGATTTCCGCGACTGGACGGTGACTGCACCGCAGGGGCTCGACGCCGCGCTGGCGCAGCGCCAGGTGCCGCTCGCCCGCATCGCCGCCAGCGCGGCTACCGGTGCGGTATCGGTCCTACCGGCTGGAGACGCTGCGGGCGTCACGAGAGTGTGGCTCAGCCTCGACGAGGCAAGCGTCGAGCCGGCAGCTGAACCCACCGGCCGGATCACCGCGGCCACGGCCAATTTCTGGGCAACTCTGCCGGGATCGGCGCCGCATTCCGAGAATGACCGGAGCCTCGACATCGCCGCCGATCTGCATGGCGTCGGAGTGCCGGCGGTGCCGGCCCCATTTACGGGGAAGATGGAGAATGTTGCGTTAGGCCTCAGCGTCATGGGCACGATCCCAACGGGACCGCCGCGGCAGTCGGCGGATGCCTGGCGGCGCTCGGGCGGCACCGTCGAACTCGATCATTTCAATCTCGGGTGGGGCGGGCTGCGAGTCACGGGCTCCGGCACCGCGGCGCTCGACTCGGATTTGCAGCCGGTCGGCGCCTTTTCCGGGGCCGTCGCGGGATATGATCAGCTGCTCTCCGGCCTGGTGTCGGCCGGCCGGATGCGCGCGAACGACGCCGGGCTGGCACGGGTCGCGCTGGGTTTTCTCGCGAAGACCGGGCCCGACGGCCGGCCGCAGATCCAGACCTCGTTCACCATCCAGAACGGGCAGATGTATCTCGGCCCGGTCAAGCTCGGCCCGGCGCCGCGGATCGACTGGCGATAAGCCCTAAGCGTGCGACGCGGCATTCGCGCGTAGCAGCGCGATTGGTGACCCCTCGGCGCAGTCCGCTGCGGTCCGACACCGGTAAACTCCGGTGCCACATTCTCGCTTTCTTCACCAACAGGAACCTTCCAGAAGTCTGCGTCCTTTGCCTCGTACATTATTCAACCGTTGAGGACGCAAACATGCGCAATTCGTTAGTTGCCGCCGCAATATTCACCGTCATCGCGGGCTCCGCAATGGCGCAAAGCCAGACGCCGCCCGCCCAGAACGGGCCGCAAAACGGCGCGATCAATTCCAAGGACCAGCAGGTGAACGCTCCGGTCAAGGGCCGCAACAGCTTCACCGAAGGCGAGGCGAAATCGCGCATCGAGGCGCGAGGCTTCACCAACGTGACGCAGCTGCAAAAGGACGACAATGGGGTTTGGCGCGGACACGCGACGAAGGATGGCAAGCCGGTCGAGGTCAGCCTCGACTATCAGGGCAATGTCGTGACCGGCGATACCTCCCAGGGCACCACCACCCCGGGCAATCCCTCCCGCGGCAGCGCCGGCCGGTAGACCACTAACGCAAGGATCAGAACGCATGAGTGTCATTACACGTCTGTTCGACAATTATTCCGACGCCGCACGCGCCGTCTCAGAGTTGGAGCGCGCCGGCATTCCCGCCGACGACATCAGCATCGTCGCCAACAACAGCGACGGCTGGTATCGCGACAACAATCTCGCCGACGTGCGCCGTGATCCGGACGGTGGCCGCGTCATCGACCGCGACCATGACGGGGTTGACGACCGCACCGAAGGCGCCGGCGCCGGCGCCGGCATCGGCGCTACGATCGGCGGCGTCGCCGGTTTGCTCGCCGGGCTCGGGCTGCTCGCCATCCCCGGGATCGGACCGGTAGTCGCGGCCGGCTGGCTGGCTTCGACCGCCGCCCTGGCGGCCGCCGGCGGTGTCACGGGCGGCATCATCGGTGCCTTGACGCAAGCCGGCGTCAGCGAAGAGGAAGCGCATGCCTATGCCGAAGGCGTACGGCGCGGCGGCACGCTGGTGACGGCGCGGGTACCCGATGGCGAGCGCAACCGGTACGAGGCAATACTCGACCGCGCGGCGGTGAACATGCGGGAGCGCACCGCGTTCTATCAGAAGACCGGCTGGAGCCGCTTCAACCCGAACGATCGCCCCTATACGGTCGACGAAATTACCCGCGAGCGCGAATTGTACTAGCGCTTCCGGCGGGCGATTTGCGGAAACCCCGCTCTGCAAGGGAGCGGGGTTTTCTGCGTCCGACCCTCAGGCCTGTTTTGCCTCGATAATCGAACGCCTGATCGCCCGGGTGCGAGTGAAGCGTTCTTCAAGCGTATCGGCCTCGCCCCAGCGGATCGCTCGCTGCAGTGCGGTCAAATCCTCGTTGAAGCGTTGCAACATCTCGAGCACGGCCTCGCGGTTGCGCAGGAAGATGTCGCGCCACATCACCGGATCGGAAGCCGCGATCCGGGTGAAGTCACGAAAACCGCCGGCCGAGAACGCGATCACCTCCGACTTCAAATCCTCTTCGAGATCGGTCGCGGTGCTGACGATCGTGTAGGCGATCAGATGCGGCAGGTGCGACGTCATCGCCAACACCTTGTCGTGGTGGTCGGCGGCCATTGTCACCACCCGCATGCCGGCCAGCTCCCACATCCCCTTCACCGCCGTCACCGCCTCGGGGGCAGCATTCTCTGGCGGTGTCAGAATGCACCAACGGTCGCGGAACAATTCGGCGAACCCGGCCTCGGGCCCGGAATGTTCGGTGCCGGCGACGGGGTGGCCCGGCACGAAGTGCACGCCGCTGGGGACAAGGGGACCGATATCGCGCAGCACCGATTCCTTGACAGAACCGACATCGGTCAGGATTGCGCCCCGCTTTAACGCTGGCGCGATGCGTGGCGCCACCTCGGCATAGGCCGAGAGCGGTGTCGCCAGCACCACGAGATCGGCACCGGCGACAGCCTTCGCCGGGTCGTCCGTCACCTCATCGGCAATGCCGAGGCGGCGCACCGCATCGAGCGTCTCGGCACGACGGGCGCAGGCGACGATCTTCGTTCCGGGGCTGTCGCGGCGCAGCACACGGGCAAGAGACGAGCCAATCAGCCCGATCCCGATCAGTGCGACCCGCTCGAACAGCGGCTGGCTCATACCGAAACCATGAATTCGGTGATCGCGGCGGCGACGGTTTCCGTCTCCTCGCCGGTGCCGATCGTGATCCGCAGATGCTTCGGCAAACCGTAGGCGCCCATCTTGCGGGTCAGAATGCCGCGCGATTGCAAAAAAGCGAAGGCGGCGTCGGCATTGTGCTTCGGGTCATCTGGGAACTGCGGCAGCACGAAATTGGCGACGCTCGGCGTCAGCGGCAGTCCGAGCGCGGCGAGGCGGTCGGAGAGCCAGGGCAGCCAGCGGTCGTTATGGGCTCGGGCGCATGCTAGCGCACCGACATCCTCGACCGCGGCGACCCCAGCCGCTTGCGCCGGGGCGGTCACATTGAACGGGCCGCGCACCCTGTTCATGACGTCGGCGATTGCCGGCGGACAATAGGCCCAGCCGAGGCGCAGCCCGGCGAGCGCGTAGATTTTCGAAAACGTCCGCAGCATGACGACATTGTTGGCGCGATTGACCAGCCCGATCCCCGGTTCGTAGTCGTTGCGGTTGACGAATTCCGCATACGCCGCATCTATCGCCAGCACGACATTCGCCGGCAGCCCGGCATGCAGCCGCGCCAATTCCTCGGCCGAAAGATATGTGCCGGTCGGGTTGTTCGGGTTGGCGATAAAGACGATCCGGGTGCGCTCAGTGACATGTTTCAGGATCGCATCGACATCGGCGGTCAGTGCCTTTTCCGACGCCGCAACCGGAGTAGCCCCGACCGCCAGCGCGCCGATCGGATACATCAGGAAGCCGTGCCTGCTGTACAGCACCTCGCTGCCTGGGCCCGCGTAACAGCGTTGTAGGAGGGCAATCAGCTCGTCCGAACCCGAGCCGCAGACGATCCGTTCCGGATCGAGGCCGTGATAACGGCCGAGCGCGGCGCGCAATTCGGCGGCGCTGCCGTCGGGGTAGCGGTGGATGTCCTCGGCAAGCGCGCGGTAGGCGGCAATCGCCTTTGGACTCGGGCCGAGGGCGCTTTCGTTTGAGGCGAGCCGGATCGGCCGCTCAACCCCGACGGCTTTCGAATCCCCGCCGATATAGGGCGCAATATCGAGGATGCCGGGTCCGGGCACCGGGCCAGTCTGTTGGGCCATGCGGGTCAGGCTCCGGCAGCCTGGCGCGCTTCGGCGCCGGCGGCCTGGCCCAATTCGACCGGGCTCAGCGGCACCGCATAGCCGCCGAACGGCACCAGGCGCGATAGTCCTCGGCCGAGTCGGTCGCGGAAACTCGCCACCCGCGGGTCGGAAAATGGCAGAAAATCGTCAATCTCGATCAGGCAATGGGCGCCGTCGGCGTGTTCGCAGGCCGCCAGAAACGAGCATGACAAGCCCAGCTCCGACAGCAGCGCGACGATGCGGCCACGGCTGATCCCCTCGGCATTTTCGGTCGCCAACAAAGTACGGTCGCGGCCACTCGGCTGCGGCACGCCGCGCCCGATCGCGAGGGCGCCGACCCCGTCGGTGCGGGCATTGCCGCGGGCGCCGAACGGCAGGCGGGCAATGACATGCGGTGCGTCCGGCCGGGTCGACAGCATATGCCGCCACCACGGATCGGTCTCGCCCTCCTGCGGCATCGGCAACACGCCGACCGCCGCCTGGCCCTCGGTCACGGCGCCGATCACCTGCGGCGCGGAGCCATAGGCCTGCATCGGGGTCTGGCTGCCGTAATGATCGCGCGCCAAGTCCCAGAAGCCGGGCTTGTCGGGCGGGGCATAGACCGCGACCGCGAAGTTGCCTTGTAGCCGCACTGTTGCCGCCAGCAGCTCACGCCACATGCGCACCAGCGTCGCCGGCGGAAAGGCGCCGCCGCCACGCCGGACGAGGCGGCGGATGATCTCGGCCTCGCGCGCCGGTTGGTGCGGCGCAACCGCGCCGGCTTGCCGTTTCTGCGCGGCGACCTCGGCGATGATACCAACCCGTTCGATCAGCAAATCCTGCAGCCTGTCGTCGATCTCGTCGATGCGGCGGCGCAAATGTTCTAGATCGGACTGGGCTTCTGACATCGGTTCGATCGTTATCGGGGCGGCGATAGAAGTACGGGCGCGTCCGGCCAAAATCAAAGAAAACATTGACATGCCTGGCCCGCGATCCATAGCTAAGCCTCCTTGCGCGGTACCGGCGACAGGGCGCGGGCCGCGCCCGTCGCAAGAGATGCCGGCGCTTTGGCCTGACGAGAGCACCCTGTGTCGAGCTTGACCGCTGCGCGCCCGCTGACGCGTCCCGAAACTGACTGGCCCGGTCAGCGGCTGCAGGTCACTACGCCGCTACGGCTCGATTGCGGCGTCGATTTCGGGCCGTTTACGATCGCCTATCAGACCTATGGCACGCTCAACGCCGAGCGCTCGAACGCCGTCCTGATCTGTCATGCACTCAGCGGCGACCAATATGCCGCCGAGCCGCACCCGATAACCGGCCATGACGGCTGGTGGACGACAATGGTCGGCCCGGGTAGCGTGCTCGATACCGAGCGCTATTTCCTGATCTGCGCCAATGTGCTTGGCGGCTGCATGGGCACGACCGGGCCGAAGGACATCGACCCGATCACCGGCGAACCGTGGGCGCTGTCGTTCCCGGTAATCACGGTGCGCGACATGGTTCGCGCCCAGAAATTGCTGCTCGAACATCTCGGCATCGACACGCTGTTCTGTGTGATCGGCGGCTCGATGGGCGCGATGCAGGTGCTGCAATGGGTCGCGAGCTACCCGGACGCGGTGTTCGCCGCGGTGCCGATAGCGGGCTCGGCGCGGCACTCGGCACAGAATATCGCGTTTCACGAGGTCGGCCGGCAAGCCATCATGGCCGACCCGGAATGGTGTGGTGGGCGGTACCTGAGCCTCGGCCGCAAGCCGGCGCGCGGTCTCGCCGTCGCCCGCATGGCGGCGCACATCACCTACCTGTCCGAGGCCGCGCTGCACCGGAAATTTGGCCGCAACCTGCAGGACCGCAACGCGGTCACCTATGGCTTCGACGCCGATTTCCAGGTCGAGAGCTATCTGCGCCATCAGGGCAGCACCTTTGTCGACCGCTTCGACGCCAACTCGTACCTCTACATCACCCGCGCGATGGACTATTTCGATCTTGCCGCCGAGCATGGCGGCTCGTTGCCTGCCGCGTTCGCTGGAGCACAATCGCGTTTCTGTGTGATTTCCTTCACCAGCGACTGGTTGTTCCCGACATCAGAAAGCCGCGCACTTGTGCATGCGCTGAACGCGGTCGCCGCTAATGTCAGTTTCGTTGAGATCGAGACCGACAAGGGGCACGACGCCTTCCTGCTGCACGAGCCGGAATTGTTCGCGACCTTGCGCGGATTTCTCGCCGGTTGCGCCGAACATCGCGGTCTCTCCTGGCCAGCATGAGCGCGGCCGAAACCCTGCGTTTCTCCGACGCCGGAATCGCGGCGGCCGCGCCGCCGCCTGACGAGCTACGCCGCGATCTGCGGCTGATCGCCGACATGGTCGCGCCGCAGTCGCGGGTGCTCGATATCGGCTGCGGCGACGGCGCCCTGCTAGCCTATCTGGCGCGCGAAAAGGCCGTCGATGCGCGCGGCATGGAGCTGAGCCAATCCGGCGTCAATTCCTGCGTCGGTCATGGCCTGTCGGTGATCCAGGGTGACGCCGACCGTGACCTCGAAGCCTATCCGAACGGCGCGTTCGACGTTGTCGTGCTGAGCCAGACGCTGCAGGCGACGCGGCAGCCGCGCCGCGTCCTCGAAACGCTGGTGCGCATCGGCAAGCAGGCGATCGTCTCGTTCCCGAATTTCGGCTTCTGGCGCATTCGCCTGAGCCTCTTATGGCGCGGCCGGATGCCGGTGTCGGAACTGCTCAACAACCCGTGGTACGACACGCCCAATATTCACCTTTGCACGATCCGGGACTTCGTCCGGCTGTGCGACGAAATTGGCGTGCGTATCGAGAAAAGCGTGACGCTCGACCGGCACGGCCGGCCATTTTCGCTCGATCCGCGCGGCGGCCTCGCCAACCTGCTCGCCGAGCAGGGGGTGTTTATGTTGTCGGGCGGCCGATAAGCGGATAGCGAATGATCGTCGCGCAGATATCCGACACCCACATCGTTGCGCCGGGCAAATTGTTCCGCTGCCCGGTGCAGGGGATGGCGCCAGATGCCGAGCGCACCTCGGTCGAATTCGACACCGCCCCCTATCTGGCACGCGTCGTCGCCCGGCTGAACGAACTGGCGCCGCAGCCGGACGTGACGGTGGTGACCGGCGATCTCGTCGACCATGGCGAGGCCGAGGAATACGCGCATCTGCGCGAGCTTTTGGCACCGCTGCGAATGCCGGTCTTCGTCATCCCCGGCAATCATGATGCGCGCGAACCGCTGCGGTTCGCGTTTGGCGGCGACGGCTACCTGCCGCAGGGAGAATTCCTGCAATACGCCGTCGAGGACTATCCGCTTCGCCTTGTCGCCCTCGACACGCTGATCCCCGGCCAGCACGGCGGCAGCTTGTGCGCCGCGCGGCTCGGTTGGCTCGACCGTAGCCTCGCTGCGCAACCGAACCGTCCGACTGTGGTGCTGATGCACCATCCGCCCTTCGCGACCGGCATCACGTATATGGACGGCTACGGCTTCGACAATATTGCGGGGCTGGCCGAGATCGTCGCCCGCCATCCGCAGGTCGAGCGCATCCTGTGCGGGCATCTGCACCGCGCGATCGACCGCCGTTTCGCCGGCACCGTCGCCGGCACCGCGCCGAGCACGGCACACCAGATCCGCCTCACTCTTGTCCCCGATGCGCGGATCAGCTTTATCTTCGAGCCGGCCGGCTATCAGCTGCACCTCTGGGACGAGGACCAGAGCGGCCTCGTCACTCACACCTGCGTGCTGGGCGACTGGTCAGGCCCGACGCCTAGCGCCTGAGCACCCTCATAGCCCGTGCGGCGCGGGCTGATAGACCAGGCGCCGGCGCGGCGCCCGAATTGCGGCGGGCTTCGCGTAAATTTGTTTCGCCGCCTCGACCAGCACGACGCCGGCGACGGTTGGGAACCAGCGCTTGCCGAGCCGCTCCCAGGCCGGCGCGGAACGCAACACCATCCGACGAACGGTCGGCGGCACAAATAGCGCCGCGTGCGAGCCGATCGGGGTGAACTGCTCGTCGCGCAGCAATTGCGACAGCTGCGACACCGTGTAGGGCAGGCCGGAGCCGAACGGGGTGCCGTCGACCCGGGCCCAGATGCCGCGGCGGTTCGGCGCAATCACCAATAGCCGGCCGCCACCGGCCAGGACGCGCCAGATTTCCTTCAGCATCGGGCGTGCTTCCTCGCTCGTTTCGAGCCCGTGCACCAGCAATATTCGGTCGATCGAGTAGTCGGCAAAGGGAAGCTCGCCTTCATCGGACAGCGCCACGACATTGCGCCCCTCGGGTTCCCAGCCGAGCACGCCGAGTGCGGCCGGCATCACCGCGATCGTACGCTCGGTATCGGCGGACAGGGCCGAGAGAAACGGCGTCGCGTAACCGAGGCCAAGCAGCCGCATGTCGCGCAGATCGGGCCAAACGGTGCGCACCGCGCGCCGGATCATGCGCCGCGCCACCTGGCCGAGCGGAGTCAGGTAAAAGTCGCGGAGATCGACGACATCGGCCATGCCCCATGGTAACACGCGTTATTCGAGGCCGGGCCGGTGACAGCGCGCAGGGCCGATTGTATCGTTGCTGCCGGCAAGCAGCTTAGGGAAGACTGCCCGATGACTCTGGAAATCCGCCCGGCCGAACCCGACCGCCTGCCCGATTTCGTCGGCGAGGTCTTCGGGATCGACCTGCGCGAGCCGGTCAGCCCCGAGCAGGTTGCCGCGATTATCGCTGGGATGGATGGATTCGCTGTTCTGATTTTTCACGACCAGCAGATCGACGACGCGCAGCAGCTTGCCTTCAGCCGCAATTTCGGCGCGCTCGAACACGCGACCTCTCACGGGATCGAGCGGCAACAGCAGCGCGGGTTGGCACCCGAGATCGCCGACATCTCCAATCTCGGCCGCGAGAACGAGATCCTGGCGCGCGAGGACCGGCGTCGGCTGTTCGGCCTCGGCAACATGCTGTGGCACTCGGACAGCTCGTTCAAGCCGACCCCGGCCAAATACTCGCTGCTGCACGCCCGCATCCTGCCGCGCAAGGACGGCAACACCGAATTCGCCGATATGCGTGCCGCCTGGGATGCGCTCGACGACGAGACCAGGGAGCTGTGCCGAGGGCTCGTCTGCATGCACAGCCAAATCTATTCGCGCGGCACGCTCGGCTTCGACGAATGGACCGAGGACGAGCTCGCGCGCAACCAGCCGGTGCCGCAGCGCCTCGTGCGCCGTCACCCAGGCAGCGGCCGCCGGTCCTTATTTCTGTCGGCGCATGCCGGCGAGATCGTCGGCTGGCCCGTGCCGGAGGCGCGCGCCTTCCTGCGCGATCTGAACGAGCACGCGACGCAGCGGCAGTTCGTGTTCGCGCAGCGGTGGCGGGTCGGCGATCTGGTGATGTGGGACAATCGCTGCATGATGCACCGCGCCCGGCGCTACGCTCCGAACGAGGTGCGCGAGCTGCACCGCACCACCGTGGCCGACATCGCGCCGACGCTGCAGCAGGCCGCGTAATTCCGTACCAGCAGCCTTCAAAGCGGAGAGCGATATGCAGATCGGCGCGGCGATGTTCTTCACCGATTATTCGATGTCCTCGGCTGCGCTGGCGCAGGCGCTCGAGGATCGGGGGTTCGAATCGATCTGGGCGCCCGAGCACTCGCATATCCCGCTCACCCGCAAGACGCCGTTCGCCGGCGGCGGCGAGTTGCCGAAGCAGTACTACGACGTAATGGACCCGTTCGTGACGCTCGCCGCGGCCGCAGCCGCGACCAAGACGATCAAGCTCGGCACCGGCGTCTGCCTCGTTATTCAGCGCGACACGATCCAGACGGCAAAATTGGTTGCCTCGCTCGATCAGGTGTCGGGCGGCCGGTTTCTGTTCGGCATCGGTGGCGGCTGGAACCAGGATGAAATGGAGGACCACGGCACCGTCTACGCGACCCGCTTTAAGAAGATGCGCGAGCAAATCGAGGCGATGAAGACGATCTGGACCGAGGACAAGCCGGAGTATCACGGTGAGATCGTCGATTTCCCGCCGATGATGACCTGGCCGAAGCCGGTGCAGAAGCCGCACCCGCCCATTATTGTCGGGGGCATGTTCCCGCATGCGGCGCGGCGCGCGCTGCGATACGCCAATGGCTGGATCCCGCATTCTCGGCGACCGCACTACGAGGACGTGACCGATTTTCTGCCGCAGTTCCGCCAGATGGCAGCGGAAGCCGGCCGCAAGCTTGAGGACGTCCCGGTCACCGTCTGGGGCGTCCAGCCCGATCACGACCGGTTGCGGCGCTACGAGGAGCAGGGCGTGTCGCGCGGCGTCGTGCAGTTGGCGCCGGAGCCGGCCGACAAGACGCTGCCGCTGCTCGACCGCTGGGCCGAGATGATCCGCCGCCTCGGCAGTTGATCGCGACATCGCGGCGCTTGCGCGCGCCGGTCGCTGCGCCACATAGGCGGAGGAGCGGAGCGCGGAGCAGGTCGGGATGAGTGCGGTTGAAGCGACGGTGGCGGAGGCGGGCCGTGATTTTATCCGCGACATCATCGACGCCGACCGCGCCGCTGGCCGCGTAGCCGAAGTGGTGACCCGTTTCCCGCCGGAGCCGAATGGCTACCTCCATATCGGCCACGCGAAGGCGATCTGCCTCAATTTCGGGCTGGCGCAGGAATATGGTGGCCGCTGCCATCTGCGCTTCGACGACACCAATCCGACCCGGGAAGAACAGGAATACATCGACGCGATCGAGGCCGACATTCGCTGGCTCGGCTTCGATTGGGGCCGGCACCTCTATCACGCATCGGACTATTTCGAGCAGCTCTACGGCTGGGCCGAGCACCTGATCGGCAATGGCTTCGCCTATGTCGACGATTCCTCGCCCGCCGAATTGCGGGCAATGCGCGGGACCCTGACCGAACCTGGCCGCAACAGCCCCTATCGCGACCGCCTGGTCGCCGACAACCTCGACCTGTTCCGCCGCATGCGCGCCGGCGAATTCCCGAACGGCGCACGGGTGTTGCGGGCCAAGATCGACCTGGGTGCCGGTAACATCAATCTGCGCGACCCGGTGCTGTACCGCATCCTGCATGCCGCGCATCCGCGTACCGGCGCCGAATGGTGCGTCTACCCGACCTATGATTTCGCACACGGCCAGTCGGACGCGATCGAGGGCGTGACGCATTCGATTTGCACCCTCGAATTCGAGGACCACCGGCCGCTTTACGATTGGCTGATCGAGCATTTGCCGGTACCGGCGCGGCCGCGGCAATATGAATTCGCCCGGCTGAACCTGACCTACACGGTGATGTCGAAGCGCTTCCTGCGCGGTCTCGTCGAAGAGGGCCGGGTCGCCGGTTGGGATGACCCGCGCATGCCGACTTTGGCGGCGCAGCGCCGGCGCGGCGTACCGGCGGCTGCATTGCGCGAACTGGCGCGCCGGGTCGGTGTCGCGCGCGCCAACAGCGTCGTCGATCTCGCGATGTACGATCACGCGATCCGCGACGAGCTTAACCGGATCGCACCGCGCCGGATGGCGGTGTTGCGGCCGCTGAAACTCGTCATCGAGAACTATCCCGACGGTGATGGTGAAGAACTGGACGCGGTCAATCATCCGGACGATCCGGCTGCCGGAACGCGGAAAATCCATTTTGGCCGCGAGCTCTATATCGAGCGTGACGATTTTCTCGATGACCCACCGAAGGGTTTCTTCCGACTCGCGCCGGGGCGCGAGGTACGGTTGCGCTACGGCTATTTCGTCACCTGCCGAGAGGCGGTAAAGGACGCCGCCGGCGACATCGTCGAATTGCGCTGCACCTACGACCCGACGACGCGCGGCGGCAATGCCCCGGACGGGCGCAAGGTGCGCGGCACGATTCACTGGGTCAGCGCCGCCGACAGCCGGCCGGCCGAGGTGCGTCTCTACGATTTATTGTTCACCCGCCCCGATCCCGGCGCCGATGGCGACCTGGTCGCGGACCTCAACCCGAACTCGCTCGATGTGCTAACCGGCTGCCGTGTCGAGTCGGCGCTCGCCGAAGCCGCAGTCGGCGAACCGGTGCAATTCGAGCGTCAGGGCTATTTCTGCCTCGATCCCGATAGCACCCCGGGCCGGCTCGTGTTCAACCGGACGATCGGCCTGCGCGACAGCTGGGCGAAGGCGCAGGCCGGGAAACCATAACCGCGGGCGCGCAGTCACAGCGCCTTGCAGGAGCCGTCGCACTCGTCGGGAAAGAGGCTCATGCCGCAGGCGCAGGGGCCGCGGTGGCCCTTGTCGGAGACGCGGGCCGCCGGAGCTTGGGGCTGCGGCAGCGCCTCGCGCCGCAAATCTTCCATTCGGGCACGAATCATCTCGAAATCGTCGGCGGCTCGAGGGCGTGGCATCGCATCCTTCCGGGCGCCGCATTAACACGCATTGGTGCCGTACGCCAACGGGTAGAGGATTTTCGGCGGCATGCTGCTACGCTATGCCCCGGCAAGCCTGACCGCGGGAGGGACAGCATGAACGACACGCTGACGCTATCGCAGCGCGCCGACGCGCTCGAACAGAAGATGAGCGATGAGCTCGATTACATCCTGATCAAGTCGCGTCTCTATACGCTCGCCGAGGGCGACCTCTCGCCGGCGCCGAACGCCGGCGCGATCCTGGCGCAGAACCCACGGGCGCGCGTGCTGATGGGCGACGACCCGCGGCTCCCGGCAATGCCGGAAAAACCGACGCTGGTCGATTTCTTCAAATACCGCTTTGGCCCGGCGGCGCATGTGCTGCAAAGCGCCCGGCATGCGGTGAAGGCCGGGGTGCCCGAGAAGATGGTCCTGGCGTGCCTTTTACACGACATCTCGACCTTGGGCTTCATCCGCGGCGATCATGGCTATTGGGGCGCCCAGCTGGTCGAGCCCTATGTCGACGAGGAGGTGACCTGGGCGATCCGCGCGCATCAGGTGCTGCGGTTCTACCCGGACGAATCGGTCGGCTACGAGTATCCGCAATCCTACATCAACGCGTTCGGCGAGGATTACCGGCCGGACCGGTATATCGAAGAAGACTACAAGCGGATTCGCGACCACAAATGGTACATGTCGGGCCGGATGATCACGGTCCACGACATCTATTCCTTCGACCCGAACGTGCGGGTCGAACTGGAGGAATTCACCGACGTGATCGGCCGCAACTTCCGCCAGCCGGAAGAAGGGTTGGGCTACGACAACAGCCCGGTCGCGCATATGTGGCGGGCGATGATCCGCCCCGCGAAATATCTCTAGCCACAGAAAAACCGGGCGGCTTGCGCCGCCCGGTTCCGACCATCTCTGACGCCGATTGGCGTCTCGGGATTAGTAGCCCCAATACGGATCGTACGCCGGCCCGCCGTAATACGACGACCCGTAATACCCATACGCCGGCGCCGTGTAGGCCGGGGCATAGCCATAAGCCGGGTAGCCATACCCGTAGCCCGGGTAGCCATAGCCATAGCCGTACCCGTACGGGCTGCCATAATACGCACCCGCCCCGAGAGCGCTGCCGAGCGCGAACGCGCCGAGGCCGATGCCGACCGCCGCGCCGGTGCTGATGCGCGCCTCCGCCGGTGTTGGCGCCACGGCATAGGCCGTCGCCGCCAATATTGCCGCCGCTGCGGCCACAGTCCGACCGGTTCTGATCAAGGCCATTTTGCCTGTCCTCCGCTGAATAAGCCCGGGAACGCTGCCAGAAATCGGCACCCGGAAGTTGCGCTACTCAAGGAAACAGGATTTTTGCCGTGATAATTCCGCCCGTTCACAAAGTGATTACAATAGCCAAACCACAAGATGACTACGCGACCACGCTGACTACTTCACGGTTGGCCTGCCTCAGTTAGCCTGTTTCTGTGCCAGAATCCGGGCATGGAGGTTCCGCACAATAAGGCCGGTCAGCCGCTCGTCATGGATGAACAGCCGCTGGCCGATCGGGTATGGGTCCTGCTGCGTGACCGGCACGCCGTCGCCGAGGATCTCGTCCGGGTTGCGGCCGCGCTCGACCTGGCGCTCGATAAAGCCGACCCAGTTCTCAACGATCTGCGCCTGCTCGTTCAGATAGGCCTTGCCGCAGGGTTCGCCGTGACCGGGGACGATCGTCTCCGCGTCGAGCGCCTCGATCCCCTTGAGCGCCGCCAGCCATTCCCACGGGTCGCATTCCTGCAGCCAGGAGCGGCATTTGTGAAAGACGTTGTCGCCGGTAAAGACCACGCCCTCCTGCGGCACGTAAACCGAGGTCTGCGGCGCGGTATGGCCGGGATGGTGGATGATCTGGAAGGTATGGTCGCCGACATTCAGGGTCAGCCCGTCATTGAAGGTCACCGTCGGGCCGTGCGACGCCGGGTAATCGGGATGACCGACCAGAAAGACGCTGTCGGGGTCGGTCTGCTTGTAGCGCTCGCGCTTGTCGTCGAGGCTGCCGAATGCATTGAGATATTGGTCAAAGCATTTCTGCAATTTGATCTGGCCGACCACGGGGACCTTCGGGAAATAGGCGTTGCCCGAAATGTGGTCGCCATGCGGCTCGGTATTGATCAGGTAGCGGATCGGCGCCTCTTCCTCCATCCGCTCGCGCCACCGCACGGCGTCGATCGGCTGCTGCGGCGAGTCGATCATCACGTAGCCGTCGCTCGTCTCGACAAAGCTCGGATTGCATCCGGCGAAGTAGATTTCGGTAAAGCTGTGCGGTCCGACCCTGCGCATGGCTCTCCTCCCGATGGCGCTCGGCGGCAGCAGTATGACGCGGCCGAGCCTCTTTTGATTTTGGTCCATGCCGGGGACCCGATTCAAGACCGCGATTGCGTGAGAACACGCGCCCGATCATGGCTGTTCGGGTTGGCCCCTTTTAACGAATGACCGATGCCGGACGGCTGAAGATCGTTATCGTCACCGACGCTGTGCCGCTGCAAAGATTGGACTGTAACTTCGCTCGCCACGGGACGTGGCCTACTCGCAGCGCAGGGTTCACTGGCGGCGGCGATATTCGGCAAATTCCCGGTCGCAAAGCAGCTTCAATTCACGTCGCCGCTGCTGTCGCCGGTACCACCACTGCAGCGCCTGCGTGGTCATTTCAGCGATTTGTGACACAACCATTTGCGCAGCCACTCCTGCATCCGGGTGGGAAACAACTCGCTCACGGATTTCAGGCAGCGGACCATTACGAATTTTGATCATTCGCATCTGTCTCATCATTAGTTCCGCGGTTCCGTAAATTGGGCGTTCCGTCACGCCCAAGGCCGCCATGCCACACGACTGAGCATGGCTCGGGACGAATCCGTCAATTCCTGGCGAAGCCGCAGCGCATTCATCGGCAGCATGGTCATGTGCAAAAACAGAATGGGAAACAGGCCCGCGCGATACCCGTAAGCGACGAAGGCGATGTTGCTGACCATGGCGATCGCGCGAAGTTGCACCATCCGCTTGGTGCAGAAGGTCGCGAGCACGAGGGTTGCCGCAATACAGCCGATGAGATCGTTGGTTGTCATGGTCCCGCCCACTCCCTCGCGTTTGCAGACTGCCAATCTGCGGCGGGACGGCTCGCACCGGATTCTTCGAATGTTCTTGCTTTTCGCCGACTTTGGAGCATCCCGCCGATCTGAGATTCAACCTATGCTCGATCGGACGGGCCGTCTGTGAAGCTCATCACAAATGCGATAAATTTTTCTGGCATTCGCCTGCAACTGTCTGAAACGAGCACGGCGCCTGTGATCCTACGGCCTAGTGCCGACGACGTGCCGGGCGGCGCCGGCGAGTATCAGGATGTACGAGCCGGTAGTGGCTCTGCCGGGGGGTTCTCAGTGATAGGCGAAGTAGATCAGGGCCGAGCCAAACGCGATCGTCGTATAGAGAAAGACCAGTCCCGCCATCGCAAATTCTCCACCACCGTAAGCGCGTGCCTTGGCGAGGGAAACAGCGGTTGTTAGCCAGCCGGCCTGATTTTGCATTAGGACGGTAATAATCGGATACGGGTTCTATTTACACGGGAGCTTGCCCGGCGAGCCCGCCGAAGATTTTTTAGACAAAACAGGCACGAGTGGCTGCCGAGTTGGCTGGAAGACCGGGTCGCCGTCCCTGGGCTTTGCGCCCACGGCTGCTGACTTCTTAACGTCAATTTAACCGTGTAGGATTTTGTATCGCGACTGGACCATCAGATAAACCGGGCAGAGGTGCGCATGATCGAACACGCCGCGGTGGAGATTATCCGCCATTTCGACCCGGTGATGCTGCCAATGAGCACAACGGTGATGATGGCGGCGCGCCACATGCGCAGCCGGAACGTCAGCGCCGTGCTCGTCACCGAGGGTGACGCCGAGCTTGTCGGCATTTTTACCGAGCGCGACGCGATCAGACGGGTTCTGGCCGAAGGCAGGGACCCAGCATCGACGACGCTCGCCGAAGTTATGACCGACAATCCCGACACGGTCGGACCACAGGATTCTGCTCAAGAGGTGGTGCGCTTGATGCAGGCCTCGCAGTACCGGCATTTGCCGATCGTCGAGGACGGCAAAGCGGTAGGAATGGTTTCGCGCGGACCCTTTGTCGGTACCGCGGTCACGGCTTGATCGGCGGCTCCGACCAATCGGTGCGTCCGCCAAGAGCGTGACCGAGACCACCGCTCCGATCGGCGGCGTGTGGACTTCCTGATAGACGCGCGGTCTATGTTTTATCGAGCCAGAAGGTGTCGAAGCGCACAACATCGTAGATGCCGAAATAATCGGCCGGGTTGTGGCCTTTGACGTAGCTGTACCAGACGTCGTTGATCTGCTCCCAGGCGACCGGCAGGACCGGCGGGTCTTCTTCCATGATCGGCTCTGTCTGCCGCACCAGTTCGAGGCGCTTCTTCGGGTCGACCTCGCGGTCGATCTGGTCGACGAGAGCGTTGAACTTTTCGTTGTTCCAGAAGGAGTAGTTCTGCGGCCCGCCGGTGCGGTACCACGCGTTGAAATAGTCCGACGGATCGAGCAGGGTCGAGACGATCGCGCCAATCGCCAGATCGAAATGTCCGTTCGCGGTGTCGTCGAACCACACCGATTCGACAACGGTGCGCAGATTGCACTGGATGTTCAGCGTCTCCTGCAGCATCGCCTGGATCGCCTGCGCCCATAATTTGAAGCTGGGCACATCGCGAACCAGGAAATCGAGCCCTTGTATCCCGTCCTTGTGGCCCGCGGCCGCAAGCAGCGCCTTCGCCTCCTTGACCGCCGCCGTCTGGTCGGTCTGGTAGCCGACGCGCTTGAACAAATCCTCGCTCGGGGTGGCAAATTCGGAGAACGGATAGATGAACCCGCCGACCCGCATCGGCGTCACATCCTTCACCACATCGACCAGCGTGTGACGGTCGAAAGCGAGGTGCAGCGCGCGCCGCACCCGCGGATCGTCGAATGGCTTTTTCTTGCTGTTGACCCAGGTGCCCTGGATCACGCTCTGGTTGAAGCGGGCGACCGACATGCCCGGCGTGTCCTTGGCCTTGCGCCAGGTTACCGGATCGGTGATTCGGACATAATCGACGCGGCCGGACAGCACCGCCGAGCCGAGCTCGGTCGAGAACGGCAACGCGTGAAAAAACTGGATATTGTCGAGATACGGCAGCCCCTTGTTCCAGTAATTCGGGTTGCGCTCCAATAGCCAGCTTTCGTTCTCGACGCGCTTGACGCTCTTGAACGGACCGGTGCCGGGATAGATCTCGACCTTGCGCAGATTGTAGTTGTTGTCCTCCAGCGTCTTCTTGCGGACGATCACATTCCAGCCGCTGGCGATCGCCGACATGATAAAATTGGGCGGGCGCGGCTCCGCCAGTTTGAACTGCACCGTGTATTTGTCCGGTGCCGTGATCTCGCTCACGGCGCGGAACAAGACGCTGCGCGGGATGCTGATGCCCTGCGGCGGCTTGGCGATCCGGTCGAAGGTCGCCTTGACGTCGTCCGAGGTCAGCTCTGCCCCGTCGTGGAATTGCACCCCTTGACGGAGATGGAAGGTGTAGGTCTTGCCGTCCTTGCTGATTTCCCAGCTATGCGCCAGGTCGGGGATGATCGTCTTGCCGCTGTCGCGCGGGTCGCGGCGGATCAGATTGTCGAATTGGCAGCCTTGCGAGCCCAGGCTGTTGATCGTACCCGATTGGTGCACGTCGAAATGCGGCGGCCGCATCGTAATGCCGTAGCGTAGTGTGCCGCCCCGCTTCGGGTTCGGCTCGGGCGCGGCGAGCTGAAATTTCGAGCCGTCGAATTCCATCGGGATCTCGGCCGCATTGGCCCATCCCCATGAGAGGCCGTATGCGCTTGCTGCCGCGGCGGTGCCGGTCTTCAGGAAATCCCGGCGGGTCCAGGCGGGCGCGGCCGGCTTTTCGTTCATGGTGTCTTCCTCCC
The DNA here is from genome assembly GCA_036264235.1 of Allostellaceae bacterium. Classification (GTDB taxonomy): domain Bacteria; phylum Pseudomonadota; class Alphaproteobacteria; order ATCC43930; family CGMCC-115725; genus DATARH01. The sequence continues at coordinate 638 of DATARH010000107.1, read as the reverse complement.
CGTTTGGCCTTTTCAGCACCGATAGCGGCGTGGTCTGATGGCTTTGTCACGCTGCAGTTGAAGATAGCATCGAACAGGTGGGTGTCACTCTTGAATGATCTGGAGCCCCTCGCGAGACCGGTCGAGCATTCGGCCGCCGCGGCCGAGCCCTTATTGCAGATTGAGGATTTGCGGACGCATTTCTTCACGCCGGCCGGAGCGGTGCGAGCCGTTGACGGCGTCTCCTACGAGATCCGGCCGGGCGAGACGCTCGGGGTCGTCGGCGAGTCGGGTTGCGGCAAGAGCGTCACTGCCTTGTCGGTGCTGCGTCTCGTCGCTGATCCGCCGGGGAAGATCGTCGGCGGCGCCATCCGCTTCGATGGGATCGACCTGTTGTCGCTGAGCGAAGGCCAAATGCAGGCGCTGCGCGGCAACGACATTTCAATGATCTTCCAGGAGCCGATGACGTCGCTGAACCCGCTGCTGACCGTCGGGCGGCAGATCGGCGAGGCGATCGTGTTGCACCGCCGGGTGTCGTGGCGGGAGGCGACCGACCAGGCGCTGGCGATGCTCCGTCGCGTTCATATCCCGGAGCCGGAACGGCGATTATCGGCCTATCCGCATCAGCTGTCGGGCGGCATGCGGCAGCGGGTGATGAT
>DATARH010000069.1:0-28556 GCA_036264235.1 Allostellaceae bacterium | reverse complement strand
CCGAATTCGCCGATAAGCCCCTTGGTGACTCCGAGCACGCCGCCATAGGCGTCGCGCTGCCCCTCGGTGCCGGCGCCTCCGGCGACATCCTCGCCGATGACGACGACGCGCGGGTCGCGCTGCATCTCCTGACGCAACGCTTCGTTCAAGGCTTGGCGAATGGTCTTCTGCGGCATCGCTCGCCTCCCCTTAATACGACACGTACACGTCGGTCAGCAGCGCGCTTTCCGGCGGCGGCGCGGCGGTGCGCGCCTCTTCGACGGCGCGGTCGATCAGCGCCGCGACCTCGGCGTCGATGGCGTCCAGCGCATCGATTTCGAGGAGCTTCACCTCATCGACACGGCGGCGGAAATTGGCGATGCAGTCGCGCTCGTCGCGCAGCCGCTTCACCTCGTCCTTGCCGCGGTAGAGCTGCGCATCGCCGGAATGATGACCGTAGAAACGGCAGGTATCGACCTCGATCGCGCTGGGGCCGCCGCCGGAACGGGCGCGCTCGACCGCCTCGCGCGCCGCCTCATGCACGGCGAAGAAATCGTCGCCGGTCACCTTGACAGCCGGTAAGCCGAAGCCGCCCGCCCGGCCGGCGATGTCGCGGCTGCCGACCGCGTAGGAAAAGCCGGTGCCCTCGCCGTACTGATTGTTCTCGAACACGAACACGGCCGGCAATTGCAGCACCACCGCCATGTTCAGCGCCTCGAAGGTGGTGCCCTGGTTGGAAGCGCCGTCGCCACTAAAGCACACCGCGACGGTGCCGGTCCCGAGCGTCTTTGCGGTCAGCGCCGCGCCGACAACCAGCGGCGGGCCGCCGCCGACGATGCCGTTGGCGCCGAGCATCCCCTGGTCGAGATCGGCGATGTGCATCGAACCGCCCTTGCCGCCGCAGAGGCCGCCCTCCTTGCCGAACAATTCGTGCATCATGCCGACGACGTCGCAGCCCTTGGCGATCGAGTGGCCGTGGCCGCGATGCGTCGAGGCGATGTAGTCCTTGGGACCGAGGTGCTGGCACATGCCGACCGCGGACGCCTCCTCGCCGGCATAGAGATGCACGAACCCCGGGATGCCGCCCTTCGAGAACTCCTCCTGCACCCGCTCTTCGAAACGGCGGATCGTGACCATGCTGCGATAGGCGCGCAGCAATTCATCGCGGCTCGATTGCATGCTGTCCTCCCGGTACGGCGACCTCGCCGGCGGTTTGTGCAATCGAGTATATCGAGTGGCATTGGGGGCGGCCATCGCGGGCGACAGCATGAGATGGGTGGCACGGGCAGTCGGCCTTATTGCGGCGTGCGGTGTCGCGGCGGCGCTGCTGTGGCGCCCCGGCTGGAGCGCTGACGCGATGCCGGAGCGGTTCGCCTACGGGACGGGGCCGAGCCAGTTCGGCGAGTTATGGCTGCCGCAAACGGCGGCTGCGGCACCGGTTGTCGTGATGGTGCATGGCGGCTGCTGGCAGTCGTCCTATGGGCTCGACTTGATGCGCGCGCTCTCGGCCGATCTGCAGCGCGGCGGCATCGCGGTGTGGAACATCGAATACCGGCGCCTCGGCGAGAGCGGCGGCGGCTACCCGGGGACGTTTGCCGATATCGGCGCAGCGGTCGATGCGCTGCGCGGGCTGGCGACGACGCATCCGCTGAGCCTAGCGAAGGTCATTGCGGTCGGCCATTCGGCCGGCGGCCATCTGGCGCTGTGGGCCGCGGCGCGGCATCGCCTGCCGGCGACCAGTCCGATCGCCAGCCGCGACCCGCTGCGGCTGGCCGGTGCCATCACCCTGGCCGGGATCAACGACCTCGCGGCCTATGCCGAAAACGGGCCGGCCTGCGGCGGCACCTCGACAATCAACCGGCTGATCGATGCCGCGGGCCGCCCGCCCGGAACGGCCTACGCCGATACCTCGCCGCGGGCGCTGCTGCCGATCGGGGTGCCGCAGATGATCGCCTCTGGGTCACGCGACGGCATCGTCCCGGCCGATTTGGGCCGCGCCTATGGAGCGGCGGCGAAAGCGGCGGGCGATCCGGTCGATGTGGTGGAAATTTCCGGGGCCGACCATTTCGCGCTGATCGAGCCGGGTTCGGCCGCATGGAAGAACCTGCGGCCACGGCTGCTCGACATGCTGCGCTGATCCGAGGCTAGGCATCGAAGCCGTAGAGCTTCGCGACGTTGCCGCGGGTAATCTGGAAGCGATCCTCGGCGCTGGCGTCCTTGAAGTCGCGTTCCACGACCTCCTGCGAGTGCGGCCAGGACGAAGCCTGGTGCGGGTAGTCGCTCGACCACATGACGCGGTCGACACCGACAAAACCGCGGTTCGCGACGCCGACGAAATCGTCGATGTAGGTTGCCCACATCTGCCGCCGGAAATACTCGCTCGGTTTCAGCTTCTGAGTGAAGCCGGCGGCGGCGCGGGAGCGCTCGGCGACCCGGTCCATGCGCTGCAGATAATAGGGCAGCCAGCCGATGTTGTTCTCGGCCGAGACTATCTGCAAATTCGGGAAGCGGTCGAGCACGCCGGAGAAAATCAGTACGCTGAACGACTTCTCGACCTCGTAGCCGAGCACTGTCGTACGCATGTAGCGCTCGCCCCAATTCCACTGGCTCTCGACGCCCATGCCGGTGATCGCGTGGAGCGACACTGGCATCTTCATCTCCTGCGCCGCCGCCCAGAACGGGTCGTAGATATCGGAGCTGTAGGGCTGCTCCTGCGGCGGCGAGCACCACACCATCGCGCCTTTGAGTCCTAGCTTGGCACAGCGTTCGAGCTCACGCGCGCCCGCTTGCGGATCATAAAGCGAGATCAGCGCGAGCCCGGCCATGCGGTTGGGCGCGTAGCTGCAGTATTCGGCGAGCCAGTCGTTGTAGACGCGGAAGCAATCGGCCTGCAGTCCGGCATCCTTGAGCCAGAAGATGCGGAAGCCGAGCGTTGTGTAGAGAACGTCGGCCTCGACCCCGTCGAGCTCATTGTCCTCGATGCGCGCGGCCGGGTCCCAGCCGCCCTGGCGAGCATCGGCATAGGTCGCCTTTGTCAAAAACTCCTTCAGCTCCTCTGGGCTCTTGCCGGCGCCGAGGCCGATTCCGATCGGATGCGGCGCATGGCCTTCGTAGAGGAAATAAGCGCCCTCCTTGCCGGGCAGATCGACGGCGAGACGCGGGGCGCGCTCGCGATATTTCTTGTCCACCCGCGTGACCCAGAGATCGGGCGGCTCGCTGACATGGGAATCGGCGGAGATCAACTTGTACTCAGGCATTCGTCACCTCCCGTTCGCGGCGCCTTCACCGGCGCGCCAAGTGCTTTGCCGGCATCTTGCCGCGGAAAGAGGCGAATGGCTACTGGGTGAGCCGCTCGCGCGTCCATTGCGCGAGTTGCGCTGCCGAATGGGCGCCGGCAGTGCGCGCCAACTCCTTCCCGTGCTGCGCCAGCGCCAGTGTCGGGATGCTGCGTATCGCGAAGCGCTCGGTGAGGCGCGGCTCCTCATCGACATTGACCTTGACCAGCCGCACCGCCGGTTCGAGCGATGCAGCGGCACGCTCGAATTCCGGCGCCATGGTGCGGCAGGGGCCGCACCATGGCGCCCAGAAATCGATCAACAGCGGCAGATCGCCCGTGTCGAGGTGCCGCTCGAAGCGCGCGGTGTCGAGCGCGACCGGATGTCCATCGAACAACGGTTTGTGGCAGTGGCCGCACTTGCCACCCGATGCCAACTTCGACCTCGGGAGGCGGTTGATCGTGTCGCAACGCGGGCAGACGACATGCACCGGTTCATCCATGCGCGATCCTCCAATCCTGCCGGAGCGGACAGCCGCCGCACCGGCTCATCACCCGGCCGAGCGGCGCACTCTCGTCAGATCATCACGCTGGCACGGATTTTGAAGTGCCGGTCTCAGGTCCGGGCCGCGCGAGGGCGGCCGATCCGGGCCGGGATCGCCGGATCGAGATCCGGACCTCATTCCCGGACCAGCCGCCGGCGCTCCTTGCCGGCAATCCGCATATGGCTTGCGGCACCAGCGAGCGATAAGCTGCTCCGATGCGGGTTCCCTCCGCTGCCTTGCTGATCGCCGCGGCTGCCGTTGGATGCGCCGGAGGCGTAGCGTCAGCGCAAGCAGCCGCAGTCGCGCTCGTCCTGGCGATCGACGTCTCGGAGAGCGTTTCCAGCGAGCGCTACACCTTGCAGCATGAGGGCATCGCCCGCGCCTTCGAGTCGCCGCAGCTTATCGAGGCGATCGGCGCACAACTGGGCGGCATCGAAGCGCTGGTGCTGGAGTGGTCCGATCCAGAGAAAATCGCGGTCACCGTCGGTTGGACCCGCATTGCCAACGAACGAAGCGCCGCCGCCTTTGCCCAGGCGGTGCGCGCAACGCAGCGCACCTCGCACGGTCTGACCGCGATCGGCTCGGCGATGTTGGCTGCTGCGGCCGCCTTCGATCACATGCCCGAGCCGGCCGGCCATCGGGTGATCGATGTGTCCGGCGATGGGATGGCCAATTTCGGCGTGGCGCCCGTTGCGGCGCGCGACCAGCTGGTCAAGGCCGGGATCACAATCAATGGCTTGGCGATCCTCAGCGAGGAGCCGTGGCTTGACGATTACTACCGCCAGAACGTGATCGGCGGGCCGTCCTCGTTCTGCCTCGTCGCCAAGGATTACGACAGCTTCGCCGAGGCGATCCTGCGCAAGATGGTGCAGGAGGTGGCGGGCCGCCCGGCGCCGCGACCGCAGATCGCAACCGCGCGGCGCGCCCGTCAGATGCAGTAGGTGCGCAGCGGCGGAAAGCCGTTGAACCCGACCGAGGCGTAGCTCGCGGTGTAGGCGCCGGTGGACAGGATTTCGATTTTGTCGCCGACTTCAAGTTCGAGGGGCAGCGTGTATTCGGTGCGCTCGTACAAAATATCGGCGCTATCGCAGGTCGGACCGGCGATCACGACCGGCCCCATAGGCCCGCTTCGGCCTGGCGTCTGGATGCGGTACTTGATGCTTTCGTCCATCGTCTCCGCGAGCCCGTTGAACTTGCCGACATCGAGATAGACCCAGCGCTTGTCGCTGCCGTCACCCTTGTCGGAGATCAGCACCACTTCGCTTTGGATCAGACCGGCGTCGCCGACCAGCGAGCGGCCCGGCTCGACGATCACGTCGGGCAGATCGTTGCCGAAATGCCGGGTAAGCGCCCCGGTGACGGCACGCGCATAGGACTCGATCGGGGACACGTCGCCCCGATACCGCGCCGGGAAACCGCCGCCGATATTCACCATGCGCAGATTAATGTCGGCCTCAGCGAGCAGCGAGAACATCTGCGCCACCATGCCGATCGCGCCATCCCACTGGCCGAGATCGGTCTGCTGTGAGCCGACATGAAACGAGACTCCATACGGGTCGAGCCCGCACTCGCGAGCTCGGCGCAGGAGTTCGAACGCCATCTCCGGGGCGCAGCCGAATTTGCGCGACAACGGCCAGTCGGCGCCCTCGCACGACACCAGGATGCGGCAGAAGACGCGCGCAGCCGGCGCTACCCGCGCCAATTTTTCCAGCTCCGCCTCGCTGTCGAAGGCGAAGAGCCGCACCCCCGCCCGATAGGCGAAGGCGATGTCGCACTCCTTTTTTATCGTGTTGCCGAAGGATAGCCGTTCGGCGCTGGCGCCGTTGTCGAGGCACAGCGCGATCTCGCCGCGGCTGGCGACGTCGAAATTGGAGCCGCGATCGGCGAGGACACGGATGATCTCGGCGGCGGGGTTCGCCTTCACGGCGTAATAGACGCTGGCGTCCGGCAGATAACGGCACAAGAGGTCGTAGGCATCGCCGATGACATCGAGATCGACGACGAGGCACGGCGTCTCCGGCGAGTGGTCGGAGAGAAAGCGCGCGATTTTCTGGTTCATTGGCCGGGGTACCCTTCCCGAATAGAATGAGCATTGCACCGAAAGACGTGGCAGCAACCCGGCGGTGGTCGCTCGGTACGAGCTGCGCCGCGGGCGCGACGAACGCATGCCGGCAGCGGCGGCCAGAGGCCGCCCCGCAGGCGATTTTCGGCTAACTCAAACTGCTCGGATCGGTGGTCCGGCTGCCGCGGCCGCGCAGGCGGGTGCCGCGCAGCGTGGCGTCAGGGTCGGGCACGACGGCCCGTAACGGGATTGCAACCATATCGACCTCCCTCTCGGGACCGGCATGCAGGCCGGACTGCCAAAAAGGACGCGTTACGTCGTTGCATAACCACCATGGGCCATAGGCACGTGCGAGTGCGTCAACGCGCGGATAGATACGCGGAAAACTCTGGATTGCAAGTAGAAATCTGATCCTTTTGAGAGACGGATCCGCCCCGCTAATCGTCGCCGTCCGCCACTCCGGCGGTGCGTCGCTGGGCGACGACGGCGAGAAGGTCCGGGCGCTGCGCCGCGACCCGCTCCTGGGCGGCCTCGAGGATCAGCCGCAGCAGGTCGGCGTAGCGCAGCCCTGCCATCTCGGCCATCAGATTAAGCTTGCCGTCCCAGCACCAGCCCGGGTTCGGATTGACCTCGAGCAGTTTGATCTCGCCCGCGGCATCGGCGCGGAAGTCGAAGCGCGCGTAATCGCGGCAGCCGAGCCGCTCGAACAGCACGGTCGAGTAGTCGACGATCTTGCGCCGCGTGTCTTCGTCGAGCCGCGCCTCGCGGTACCCGATCTGCGACCAGTAGGGCGACTCGGGTATCCATTTCGATTCGTAGGTGAGCAGCCGCGGCAGCGACGAATCAAGGCGGGAATAGTCGACTTCTAGTATCGGCAACACCTGCGAGTTCAGTCCGGGGTTTCCGACGATCGCGACGCTGTATTCGGGGCCGGTCAGAAATTCCTGGATCAGGATCGGGCAGCGCGGCAACTGCGCGCGCAAATTTCCGAGATAGGCGATCGCCTCTTCCCAGGTGTGGACGACGGCGCGGCTGGTGATGCCGATCGACGAGTCGCCGAAATTCGGTTTGATCAGGGCCGGGAATACTCCGGACGGGATCGTCGCGGCGAAATCATCGGAGTTAAAATAGGTCTCGGCCGGCACCGGCACGTCGATTGTCTCGGCGATGCCGCGCACCAGCGATTTGTTGTAGCACAGGCCGAGGCACGCGGGCCCGGCGCCGCTGTACGGAATATCGAGGGTTTCGAGCAGCGCCGGCACGTGCATTTCCATAAAGGCGTCGTTGTTGAAGCCCTCATCGCAAAAGTTCAGCGCGAAATGGGGCCGTTGCGCGCAGAGATCGGCGTACAGCGTCGCGTGATCGTCGAAGTAGCGGAAGCGATAGCCCGGCACCTCGTCGAAGGCGGCCTTCAGTCGCGCGATCGTCTCCGCGTCCTCGTCATTCCAGCGGCCATTGCGCTTGACCGGGTCGGGCAGGCGAGGATCGCCGAGGAGGACCGCGACGTCCGGAAATAAGCCGGCGCGGCGCGGCAGGCGCTCCAGCCGGCGCGGCGCTTCGCCGGTGACGAACAGCCGGTGCTCAACCATTCCGAGATCCTGGTTCCGCGACGAGTCGGGCGCGGCGACCGAATGGAACCGGATATTAGTGAAGCCGGCGCGCGCCATGAGAGCTTCGATGCGCTGCTGCGAATAAAGGCGCTCGGCATAAAACTGATCGGCGATGACACCGCGCTCGGCATGCACGACGACCTCGCGGCTGATTAGCCGATCGCCATCCTCGGCGAGGTCGCGCTCGCGGCAGACGAAATGGTTCTGGTCGACCCATTCCCACGAGCGCGCCTCGAAATTATCGCGCATCCAGTCGCCATCCATCAGGTCCATCACCAGTGTGCCACCCGAGGCGACGGCGCGCTTCACCGAGGCGAGTACGGCGAGATCATCCTCCGGGCGCTCGAAGTAGCCGAATGAATTACCGAGGATGCAGACGCAGTGAAACTCGGCGTCGCCGAGCCGGAACCGACGTGCGTCACCCTCGTGAAACGACACCGGCAGGCTCCGCTGCCTGGCTCGCTTTCGGGCGAGGCGGATCAGGTAACGCGAGCGATCGAGACCTGTGACATGCGCGAAGCCGCGGCGAGCCAGTTCGAGCGAATGCCGGCCCTGTCCGCAGCACAGATCGAGGATGCGATCGTTGCGTTCGAGGCCCGCGCTGCGGATCAGAAGCTCGACCTCCTGCTCGGTGTTGCGGTCGTTCTCGACGACATCGCCGTCGGTTTCGAGGTAGAGCGAATTGAACAGAGTGCGCCACCATTCGGACGGCAGGTGACGTTCGAGGTCAGACACTGGGCCGAGAGTGCGGGAACGGAAATTCCGATTCCGCGGCCCCGTACCTGAATTCTCCCCCGTCATCGCGGTGCCGATGGCGTAGAGCTTTGGCGCGGTTGCCGCGCCCGATTTCTTCCCCATCCTCAAGGTCCCCTGACTATCGGCCGACCATAAAAAGAGCGGCCTCCCTCAATGGACCGCCGCTGTGAAAAGGCCGCTGCCGTGAAACCCCCACGGATCGCAATCGCCCGTCCGGCCGGACCGGCGGGTGCGCACTACAGAGGCTCGGTTGGGAATTCGGTGCGGCGGCGGCGATCATGGCGATCGTCTATGTTGCGGCGACGAATGCGACAACAACGCAAGTCCCGGAAAGTTCGGTTCCCGCTTGCGGCATTGCAAGTGATAGGACCGGCAGTCGAAAAATATCCATTACCGTCACGCCGACCCCGGCACCTCGCAGCCGAGCGAGGGCCGCAACGTAGGTCGCAGCATCGATCGCGAACCGGGTCAGGCGGTATTTAAGGTGGCGCGTGCAGCGGGATCATGCCGAGATTGCGACCGGTGGCGAGGTCGATGATGAGCAGTCGATGCCCACCATCCGACAGTATGAGATTCAGCACGAGCCGGTCGGAGCCGGCGGCCATGCTTTCGATGTGGGCGCCGGGCGGCAGGTCGATCGGCGGCGCGCTGAACGGCTGCCCAGGCGGCGTTCCCGCTCGCAGCGGTTCCTTCTTGGAAACACGGTCGGCGATCGCCACGATCAGCCCGACGAAGCCGATCACCAGCATCACCCCCATGACGACGACCAATATCTTCAGCGCGCGCATCGGTTCACGAGGCCCGGACTTTGCCGACTGAGAGCTGGCGCCATCAGCGCGTCGATATCGCGATCGGCGCGGCTGAGGCCGGGCTGCGCCTCGACCGGGCGTTGCAGCAACGCCTGCCGGAGCTATCGCGCACCCGCCTAAAGCAGCTGATCCTGTCGGGGCAGATCCGGCAGGACGGCAAGGTATCGCGCGACCCGGCACAGCGGGTGCGGTGCGGCCAAAATTTCGCCGTCACTCTCCCGCCCCCCGACGAGCCGGTTCCGGCGGCCCAGGCGATGGCGCTCGACATCCGGTTCGAGGATGCACATCTGCTCGTGCTCGACAAGCCCGCCGGGCTGGTGATCCACCCGGCCCCGGGCAACCCCGACGGTACGCTTGTCAACGCGCTGCTGGCGCATTGCGGATCGAGTCTTGCCGGTATTGGCGGGGTGCGACGACCCGGGATCGTCCACCGCCTCGACAAGGATACCAGCGGGCTTCTGGTTGTCGCCAAGACCGAGGCGGCCCACCGAGCCCTGTCGAGCGATTTCGCGGCGCGGCGGATCGAACGTGCCTATGCGGCTTTGGTGTGGGGCGTGCCGGTTCCGGCCAGCGGCGAGATCGCGGGCAATATCGGGCGCAGTCCGCATAACCGGAAGAAGATGGCGGTGGTCGCGGCGGAGCGCGGCAAGCCGGCGGCGACCCGCTACCGCGTGGAACGCCGCTTTGCCGATCGGGCGGCGCTGCTCGAATGCCGGCTCTTGACCGGCCGGACCCACCAGATCCGCGTGCACCTGGCGCATAGCGGCCATCCCCTGATCGGCGACCCGGTTTACGGTACTCGCGCCGGCCGCACGATCGCCCGATCGGGGCCGGCTGGAAATGCCGTTTTCGCCTTTCCGCGCCAAGCCTTGCATGCAGGACTGCTCGGCTTCGTCCACCCGGCGACCGGCGAAAATCTTCGCTTCGAGAGCCCGCTGCCGGCCGATCTGGTCGGTCTTCTTGAAGATTTAGAGCTACTTTAAACTGGACAAAAACCGACTATATCAGTAGGGTTTTGGGGACGGGCGGATCGCCCGGCCGCCAGCGACGTTCGTCAGGCGGTACAATCGGAGCACCACACTTCAATGGCTAGTCTTTCCGTACCCTCGATTTCCGGGGAAGGGAACCTGACGCGGTATCTCCAAGAGATCCGCAAATTTCCGATGCTCGAGCCGAATGAAGAATACATGTTGGCCAAGCGTTGGAAGGAGCACGAAGACCCGGCGGCAGCGCACCGCCTGGTAACAAGCCACCTGCGCCTGGTCGCCAAGATCGCGATGGGATATCGCGGCTATGGCCTACCGCTCTCCGAGCTGATCTCCGAAGGCAATGTCGGCATGATGCAGGCAGTCAAGCGGTTCGACCCCGATCGCGGCTTCCGCCTTGCGACTTACGCGATGTGGTGGATCCGCGCCGCAATCCAGGAATACATCCTGCATTCCTGGTCGCTGGTTAAGATGGGGACGACCGCAGCGCAGAAAAAGCTGTTCTTCAACCTGCGCAAGCTGAAGGGTCAGCTGCAGGCGATGGAGGAGGGCGACCTATCGCCGGAAAATCTCCGGAAGATCGCGACCGAACTCGACGTGCCCGAGGCCGACGTCGTCAGCATGAACCGGCGGCTCGCCAGCCCCGACCATTCACTGAACGCGCCGCTGCGCAGCGACAGCGAAGGCGAATGGCAGGATTGGCTGGTCGATGAGAGCGAGAGCCAGGAGACGATGCTCGGCGAGCGGCAGGAACTCGGGCTGCGGCGCGACCTGCTCGAAAAGGCGATGACCCACCTCAACGACCGCGAGCGCCACATCCTGACCGAGCGCCGGCTGCAGGAGAACCCCATGACGCTCGAGGATCTGTCGCAACAATACGGCATCTCGCGCGAGCGGGTACGGCAGATCGAGGTGCGCGCCTTCGAGAAGCTGCAGAAGGCGATCAAGGCCGCCGCGATCGAACGCCGGCTGGTAACGAGCTGACGAGCAGACCGCGGGCGCCTCATCCGCGGTCACTCTTCTATGATGCGTGCCGCCAGACGGCGGAGAAGTCGCGCAGCTGGTTCTGCTCGACATCCGACACGGCCCAGAAATTCATCCCGTCCTGCACCCAATGGACCACATTGTAGCCGTTGCGCTCGCTGCCGATGGGGGCCGGCGCGGTCGTGCTTCCCGCCGGCCAAATGAACAAATCGATGATGTGCTTGTCGCGCTGGTAGACCAGGGCCGCAACCGGGCGGCCGCCGATGTAATCGAGCCTGCCGCCCTTTAGCGGAAAACCGGCGCCGGCGAGGTCGCGAACCGGTGGCGCGAAATCGAGGCGGCCGTCGAACCAAGGCTTGACCGTGTGCTGATCGGTCGAGGGCACGTCTTCGAGATGGCCCGGCTGCAAGGCGCGGACATGACCGGCGACGACCTGCTCGGTCAAGCTCTGCTCGGCCGGCGACAGCACCAGCAGCATTACCGCCGCGGCGCAGGCGGCTCCGAGCCCGAAGCCGAACGCCGGCGGCCGCCAGCCGGCAAAGCGCCGCTGCCCCCGGCGCTGCGGAGCGGATGCCTCTCCGGCGGTCCGGAGTCGCGCCAGCACCCGCTCGCGCAGATCGTCAGGCGCCGGCTGATACAATTCGGGTCGGACCAGCGCGCGGGCCCGGGCGAGATCGGTCCCCGCAGCCTGGCAGACAGCACATTCGCTGCGATGCGCCGACAGTCGCGCCGCCTGTGCCGCGTCCAATTCGCCGTCGAACTCGGCCTGCACCAGCAGGACCATGTCGCAGCCGTGCTGATCGCTCATCACGACGCCACCCGCTGCGCGGTCGCGGTCTGCACCAAGAGGCGCCGCGCCCGCCACAGACGCGACATCACGGTGCCGATCGGGGTTCGCGTCACCTCGGCGATTTCCTTGTAGGAGAGTTCTTCGAGTTCGCGCAGCACCAGCGTCTCGCGTAGCTCGACGGGCAAGGCACCGATCAGCTGCCGCACCTGGCCGCGATCGCGCGCCCGGATCAAGCTGGTCTCCGGGTCGTCGTCGGTCGAGCGCAATTCGGGCAGCGCCGCCTCGTCGTCTTCCGCGCCGGTAGCGATCGGTACCATATGGATCCCGCGATTGAGCTTCATCGAGTTGTAGGCAGTATTGCGCACGATCTGCAGCAGCCAGCCGCGCGGGTTGGCCCCCCGGAAACTCGGGAAATAGGTCAGCGCTCGCACTACCGCCTCCTGCACAACATCTTCGGCCGCCTCGCCGTCACGCATCAGCCACCGCGCCAGATTGTGGGCGGCATCGAGATGCGGCAGCACGACCGCCTCGAACGATAGGTTCTGCACTGAAGCCGCCAAACCGTCCGCCAGAACAAAAGGCCGATAGCGTAACGCGCGTCGCTGCCGGAGAAGACCATAGCCACCGCCGCTTTATTCTTTAATGGGCAAAATTTTCTGCGCCGCCACGAATAAAACCGGCACGTTCCGTGTCTCCGCTCTCGATCTTCACGCAATGGGAGCGAGCAACCAATGACCAATCTTCCTCCGAACGGCTCCGGCGCGAGTCGTCGCGGCCTTTTGAAATGCATGGCCTGGGCCGGCACCGGCATCGTCTGGACCGTCGCCGGCGGCGTACCGCGCGGGCTTGGGCTCGGCGAGGCGTTGGCTGCGCCAATGGCCGACGGGTTCACCTTCGTCCAGATCAGCGACACCCATATCGGCTTCGACAAGGAGGCCAACCCCGACCCGAAGGCGACGATGAGCGAGGCGATCGCGAGAATCGCCAAATTGCCGAAGCCGCCGGCAATGGTCATTCACACCGGCGATGTCACACACCTGTCCAAACCCGAGGAATTCGACACCGCGGCGCAGCTGATGAAAGGGGTGAAGCAGGAGGTCCACTATATCCCCGGCGAGCACGACGTTATCGGCGACGACGGTAAGCAGTTTTTCGAGCGGTTCGGGCAGAAGGGCAGCAAGACCGGCGGCTGGTATAGCTTCGACCAGGGCGGTGTGCATTTTGTTGGGCTTGTCAATGTCCTCACCTTCGCGACCGCCAAGGCGGGGGGGTTCGGCACCGATCAGCTCGAATGGCTCGAAAAAGACCTGAAAGGCCGAAGCGCCAGCACACCGATCGTCGTGTTCAGCCACGTCCCGATGTGGCCGATTTATCCGGAATGGGGTTGGGCCACCGAGGACGCGCCGCAGGCGCTGTCGTACCTCAAGCGCTTCGGCTCGGTAACGGTCCTGAACGGCCATATCCACCAGGTCGTGCAGAAGGTGGAAGGCAACGTGTCGTACCGTACTGCGATGTCGACCGCGTTCCCACAGCCGCTAGCGGGCCAAGCCCCTGCGCCCGCACCTATGAAGGTCCCGGCCGAGAAGCTGCGGAGCGTCATCGGCATCCGAGAGATCGACGTGTTCCCGAGCAAGGCCGCCGGCATCACCGATGTCACCTTGGCATAGCAAGGGGACCGGGAATGCTCAAACGCGTTGAAAAATCTGCCGCGGTTGCCGTGGTCCTGTTGATGGCCGGCGCGATCGGCGCCGTCGCTCAGCAGGCCCAACCGGTCGCAGCAGATGCGGCCGAAATCGACATCCAGAACTTCAAGTTTCTGCCGGACACCTTGACGGTTGCGAAAGGGACGTCAGTGACCTGGGTCAACAAGGACGAGGAACCGCACAACGTGGTGAGCCTAGACCGGGTGTTCCGGTCGAAGGCCATCGATGGCGGCGAGAAGTTCACGGCCGTCCTCGATAAATCCGGCACGTTCAAATACATTTGCGCGGTGCACCCAAACATGCGCGGTACGATCGTGGTGCAGTAAGACAGGTCTGGCGAGTTCCCAGAAGCGTCACCCCGGCGCAAGCCGGGGTGACGCTTTTTTACGGCTAAGGCTTGAACAATCTTCCGCCGCAGATCGGGTGCGGCGCCCCGGTCGTTGTTGGCAGACTCAGCGGCACCTCCCGAACCGAGCGGACTGCGAGATAGGCGAAGGCTTGCGCCTCCAATGCGTCGCCGTCCCAGCCGACCGCCTCGACCGCCTGCACCGGCTTTTCCAGACGCCGCGCCAAAGCCGCCATCAACACCGGATTGTGCCGTCCCCCGCCGCAGACGAGCCATTGCTTCGGCGGCGCCGGGCAATGCCGCCGTGCCGCCGCCACGGTTGCAGCGGTGATCTCGGTCAACGTCGCGGCGCCGTCGGCCGCGCTCAAATCCTCGGGCACAAACACCCGGAAATCGTCGCGGTCGAGCGATTTCGGCGGGTGCCGCGCGAAGAATGGATGCGCCAGCACGCGCTCGACATGCGCTTCGGAGGCTCGGCCGGTGCGGGCCAGCGCGCCGCCGAAATCGGCCGCCCGGCCGGTATGCCGCCGCACCCAATCGTCGATCAACGCGTTTCCCGGGCCTGTATCGAAGGCGAGAATCTGGTCCTCGCCGTCAAGCACCCGTGGGCCGATCCAGGTCACATTGGCGACGCCACCGACGTTGAGGACCGCGACCGGTTTATCGACTGCCGTAGCGAGCGCCGCGTGATAGAGCGGCGCCAGCGGCGCCCCCTCGCCGCCGGCCGCGACATCGGCGCTGCGGAAATCGGCGACGACATCGCAGTCGGTCAAATGCGCCAATCCCGCGCCGTCGCCGATCTGCCAGGTGCGGCGCTCATCCGGCCGGTGCAGGATCGTGTGGCCGTGGAAGCCGATCAATTCGAACGTGACACCGGGATGGGCCTCGCGGAATCGGCGCACCGCATCGGCATGCAGCCGGGTCAGCTCCGCCTCGACCGCGGCGACCTCGCCGACGCCGCCGAGCACGGCGCGCAGCCGATCGCGGAACGCCTCGGGGTAGGGCATCGTTTGCGCCGGTCCGGGCAACACTTGCCTTTCGCCGTCGGTACGGAGCGCGGCGACATCGATGCCGTCGAGCGAGGTGCCGCTCATCAGTCCGAGTGCACCGTAGAGGCGCCGCCTCGCTGTCGTACTCCCTGCCGCTTTTGTGCTAGATGAGGCCGCCATGTCGACCGCCAGGTCAGAGTTCCTGAAAGCCGCGACCGAACGCGGCTACATCCACCAATGCACCGATTGGGAGGCGCTCGACGCACGCCTCGCCGCCGGCATCGTGACCGGCTATATCGGCTATGACTGCACCGCCGACAGCCTGCATGTCGGCAATCTCTTCGGGATCATGCTGCTGCGGCTGTTCCAACGCAGCGGCCATCGTCCGATTGTGTTGATCGGCGGCGGCACGACAAAGATCGGCGACCCCTCGGGTAAGGACGAAACCCGGCGCCTGCTCTCTGACGAGCATATCGCGCACAACATTGCCGGCATCCGGCGCGTGTTCGACAAATTCCTCGCCTTCGGTGACGGCCAGACCGACGCGGTCATGGTCAACAACGCCGATTGGCTCGACGAATTGCGTTACATCCCGCTGTTGCGCGATGTCGGCCGTCATTTCTCGGTCAACCGCATGCTGACGCAGGACAGCATGCGGCTCAGGCTCGAACGCGACCAGCCGCTGTCGTTCCTCGAATTCAACTACCTGATCCTGCAAGCTTATGATTTCCGCGAGCTAGCCCGCCGCAACGATTGCGAATTGCAGATGGGCGGCTCCGACCAATGGGGCAATATCGTCGCCGGGATTGAGTTGGCGCGGCGCAGCGACGCGCGCACGCTGTTCGGTCTGACGACGCCGCTTATTGCGACCGCCTCGGGCGCCAAGATGGGCAAGAGCGTGTCGGGCGCGGTATGGCTCAATACCGAGAAGCTGTCGCCCTATGACTATTGGCAGTTCTGGCGCAATACCGAAGACGCCGATGTCGGCCGCTTCTTGCGCCTTTACACCGAATTGCCGCTCGACGAGATCGCACGGCTGGAGGGGCTGAAGGACAGCGCGATCAACGACGCCAAGGTCGTGCTGGCGACCGAGGCGACCGCCTTGTGCCATGGCCGCGAGGCGGCCGAGGCGGCGGCCGCGACGGCCCGTGCCGTGTTCGAACGCGGGGGCGCCGGCAACGCGCTGCCGCAGATCGAGGTGCCGCACGGTGCGCTCGAGGGCGGCATCCCCGCGTTCGAGTTGTTCGCCCGCGCCGGGCTCGCCGCGTCCAACGGCGAGGCACGACGGCTGATCAAAGGCGGCGGCGCCCGGATCAACGACGCCGTAGTGACGGCGGAGCTGCGACCGGTGACACTCGCCGACCTCAACGCCGAGGGCGCCATCAAGCTCAGCGCCGGCCGCAAGCGGCACGCGCTGGTGCGCTCGGCCTAATCCGCCGCCGCAGCAGCGTCCTCCTGCACCTGCTGCAACTTTTCGAGGAGATCGGCGCTGCGATAGGGCTTCCCGATAAAGCTGAAGTCGATCTCGCCAGCCCCGCCTTGTTCGGTGGATAGCGCCGCCGCTGGATAACCCGAGGCAAGCAGCACGCCGATTTGCGGCCGGAGCTGCACCGCGCGGCGCGCCAGCTCGACGCCATTCATCCCGTTCGGCATCACGATGTCGCTGAACAGGATGTCAATGCGGTCGTCGCGGCGCAGCACGTCGAGAGCGCTCGGCCCGTCGCGCGCCGTCAGCACTTCGTAACCGTAGTGGCTCAGCGTCGCGACCGTGACGTCGAGCACCTCGGGATCGTCCTCGACCACCAGCACACGGGCTCGGCTGGGGACAATCTCGGCATCGCCGGACAAGCCTTCGCCCTGCACCGGCTGGGTACTGGCTCCGAAATAGAGGCGGACGGTGGTGCCTTTGCCGCGACGGCTGTCGATCTCGACATGCCCGCCGGACTGGGTAATGAAGCCGTAGACTTGGCTCAGCCCGAGACCGCTGCCCTTACCAACCTCCTTGGTCGTGAAGAACGGTTCGAAAGCACGATCCAGAATTTGCGGCGACATCCCGGTGCCGGTGTCCTGCACCGTGACGACGACATACTTGCCCGGCGACATCTCCGACATCTTCTTGACCCGGCTGGCATCGAGCGTTTCGCGGCCGGTCGCGATCCGCATCCGACCGCCATTCGGCATCGCGTCGCGTGCATTGACGACGAGGTTGAGCAGCGAGGTTTCGAACTGCGCCGCATCGACGGTGACCGGAAGCGCACCAGAGACCAGCACCATTTCGATAGCAACCGATTCGCTGCAAGCCCGCCGTAACACGGGCTCGAAGCCGGTGATCAGCCGGTTCAAGTCATGGGTCTGCGGCCGCAGCGGTTGCCGCCGAGCAAACGCAAGCAATTGCTGTGTCAGCTTGGCGCCCCGCTCGGCGGCGCGCATCGCACCCTCGATGATCCGCTGCTTTTGCGCCTCGTCGCGCAATGGCCGCGCCAAAAGATCGAGGCCATTGGTGACCACTGTCAGCAAATTATTGAAGTCGTGCGCAATGCCGCCGGTCAGCTGGCCGACCGCTTCCATCTTCTGCGACTGCGCCAGGGCCGCGCGGGTTTCTTCCAGCGCTTCCTCGGCCAGCTTCTTCTCGCTCATGTCGCGGGTCACCTTGGCGAAGCCGAGCAACTCCCCCCCGCCATCGCGGATCGGATCGATCACGACGCTGGCCCAGAAGCGGGTGCCGTCCTTGCGCACGCGCCAGCCCTCATGTTCGAAGCGGCCGGTTTCCGCCGCGGTGCGCAGCGCCCGTTGCGGCAGACCGGCCGCCCGGTCCTCCTCGGTGTAGAAGGTTGAAAAATGCCGACCGATAATCTCGTCCGGCGCATACCCTTTCAGTCGCGCGGCGCCCTGGTTCCAAGTCGCGATCGTGCCGTTCGGGTCGAGCAGGAAGATCGCGTAGTCGATCACCCCCTGGACCAGGATACGAAACAACCGATCGCTATCGGCCAAGTTCAGCGCCGACGCACCTGCGTTGGTTTTCGCGGGTTTCTTTCCCCGCGAGGGTTTGCGACTGCTCGTATTGTCGGCCATTAGAAGTTAATCCCGGTAATACCAGAATGTTCCCGCCGGAGCCGCGGCCAAAAGGTGCCGATGGAGCGGTGATTTAGGGCAGTCCCTGTGGGATGGCGAATTGGCGCATCCGCTGGTGCTCGGGCATAGTGGCGGCGATGCAGCCAACGCTCCCTCTAACTCGGGATCTGGTCCTTATCGGCGCCGGGCATGCCCATGTCCATGTGCTGAAAAGCCTTGGCATGCAGCCGGTTCCTGGGGTCCGGCTCACGATCATCAGCCGCGATGTCGAGACGCCCTACTCCGGCATGCTGCCGGGCTACGTCGCCGGCTTGTACAGCTTCGCCGAATGTCATATCGACGTGTGGCGCCTGGCGCGGTTCGCCGGTGCGCGGCTGATCCATGACGAGGCGATCGGCCTCGATCGCATCGCGCGGCAGGTGCTTTGCCGAGCCCACCCGCCGATCCGTTACGACTTCGTTTCCCTCGATATCGGGTCGACGCCGCGGCTTGACGACATCGCGGGCGCCGCCGAGCACACCGTGCCGGTCAAGCCAATCGACCGCTTCGGCCAGCGCTGGGAGGCGCTACTCGAACGCGCGCCACGCTACCCCAAGCTGCGACTGGCGATTGTCGGCGGTGGCGCCGGGGGTGTCGAGCTGGCGGTCTCGGCGCAGCAACGGCTAGCCCGGCTGCTCGATACGCCGCCCGAAGTGACGCTGGTCACCCGCGAAGGCCTGCTGCCCTCGCATAACGAGGCAGTGCGGCATCGGCTCGAGATCACCTTCCGCGAGCGCGGCATGCGGATCGTCGCCGGCAATCCGGTGGTGCGGGTCGAGCAGAGACGGCTGACGTTGGCCGACGGCACCGCGATCGAGTTCGACGAGGCGCTGTGGGTCACCGACGCCGCCGGGGCGCCTTGGCTCGCCGAGACGGGGCTACCACTCGACGAGCGCGGCTTTGTCGTGATCGACGAGACGTACCGCTCGGCGGGCGACGACCGGGTGTTCGCGGCTGGCGACATCGCAACGATGCCGGCGCATCCGCGCGAAAAGGCCGGCGTCTACGCGGTGCGCGCCGGACCGCCGCTTGCGGACAATCTGCGCCGGGCGCTGACCGGTCGCGGCCTGCGCCGCGCCGTGCCGCAGAAGCAGGCGCTGGCGCTGATCGGTACCGGCGATCGGCGCGCCGTCGCCTCACGCGGCCGGCATGAGGCCTATGGCAGTCCGGTGTGGTGGCTGAAGGACTGGATCGATCGGCGCTGGATGCGACGCTACACCGATCTCCCGGCGATGGCCGACGAAGACCCGGAAAACCCGATGCGCTGCGGCGGTTGCGCCGCCAAGGTGCCGGCCGATGTACTCGGCCGAGTGATCGGCCGGCTTGCGCCCGGCGCCGGCGAAGGCGTCGGAATCGGTCTCGCCGCGCCGGACGATGCGGCGCTGCTGTCGTTTCCCGGTGCGCCGCCGCTGCTGCAGACCGTCGATTTCTTCCGCGCGATGGTCTCCGACCCGTATCTGTTCGGCCGGATCGCCGCCAACCACGCGCTCGGCGACATCTACGCGATGGGTGGCGTGCCGGAGGCGGCGCTGGCGATCGCCAGTCTGCCGGCGGCGCGGCCGGCGATGGTCGAGCACGATCTCTTTCACATGATGAAAGGCGGCACGGAGGTGTTGGAAACGGCGGGCGCGACGCTGGTCGGCGGTCACAGCGCGGAGGGTGCCGAGCTGGCGCTCGGGTTTGCG
Source organism: Allostellaceae bacterium (assembly GCA_036264235.1). Lineage (GTDB taxonomy): Bacteria > Pseudomonadota > Alphaproteobacteria > ATCC43930 > CGMCC-115725 > DATARH01. Next base: position 8,927 of record DATARH010000069.1, on the reverse strand, counting down.
GTGACTGGACGCGCGCGGCCCGGCCTGTTGCTGCGGAAGGGTGGGCTCCGCACCGGCGACCGGCTGGTCCTGACGAAGCCGCTCGGCACCGGCGTGATTCTTGCCGCCGAGATGCGCGGCCTCGCTCCGGCACGCGCTGTCGAGGCGGCGATCGCGGCGATGCAGCAGTCGGCCCGCGGTGCCGCAGAAAGCTTTGCCAAGCATGGCGCCGAGGGCTGCACCGACGTGACCGGGTTCGGACTGCTCGGGCATCTGCTCGAAATGCTCCGCGCTTCCGAGGCCGACGCGGCGCTCGACCCCGACGCGGTGCCGGCGCTCGACAGCGCGCGCGACCTGATCGAGCGCGGCATCGCCAGCTCGCTGCACGCCGGCAATCTCGCCGCTCTGGCGGCGCTCGATCCAGAGACGCCGGCCGACGCAGCGCTGTCGGGCCTGCTGGCTGACCCGCAGACCGCCGGCGGGCTGCTCGCCGGCATTGCCGTCGACCGCGCGGTGGAATGCCTCGCCGAACTCGGCCGGCTCGGCTATCGCGCTGCAATCATCGGGGTGATCGAGCCACGGAAAGGCAGTGAAGCAAAGGTCCGACTCGAACCCGGCTGCGCCCGGATCGCCGCGGTTCGGACGCGGGAGATGGCGGCAAAATGAATGATGTTGCGCCGCGCCAGGGCCGCGCCGGGTTGCCGGCGGTGGACGCGGTGCTGCGCTCGGCCGAGGGTGCGGCGCTGATCGCGCGCCACGGCCGCAGCTTGGTCACCGAGGCGGTACGCGACGCACTGGCGCTGCATCGACAGCGCCGAGCGCCGGCGAGCGTTGCCGAGATTGTCCAAGCCGGCGCCGCCGCGCTGGCCGAACTGACCCGGCCGTCGCAACGGCGCGTCTTCAACCTGACCGGCACCGTACTGCACACCAATCTCGGTCGTGCGCCGCTGCCCGAAGAGGCGATCGCAGCCGCGGCCGAGGCAATGCGCTCGCCGACCAACCTCGAATACGATATCGACAGCGGCCGGCGTGGCGAGCGCGACGACCATATCGCGCGCTGGCTGACGCGGCTGACCGGCGCCGAGGCGGCGCTCGCGGTCAACAACAACGCCGGCGCGCTGGTGCTGGCGCTGAACGCGCTTGCCGCCGGCCGCGAGACGCTGGTGTCGCGCGGCGAGCTGATCGAGATCGGTGGCGCTTTTCGGTTGCCCGATATCATGGCGCGCGCCGGCACGGTGCTGCGCGAGGTCGGGACGACAAACCGCACGCATCTGCGCGATTTCACGGACGCGATCGGGCCGGAGACCGGCCTGATCCTCAAAGTGCATACCAGCAATTATGCGATCAGCGGCTTCACCACCGCGGTGCCGGCGCCGAAGCTCGCGGCCTTGGCCCGTGAGCACGACGTGCCGTTCGTCGAGGACCTCGGCAGCGGCACCCTGGCCGATCTCGAACCTTGGGGCTTGCCACAGGAACCGACCGTCGCCGAAGCGCTAAGGGCCGGCGCCGATCTCGTCACCTTCAGCGGCGACAAATTGTTGGGCGGACCGCAGGCGGGACTAATCGTCGGCCGCGCCGGTCTCGTCGCGCAACTCGCGAGGAACCCGCTGAAGCGGGCGCTGCGTCTCGACAAGATCCGGCTCGCCGCGCTCGAAGCGGTCCTGCGGCTCTACGCAGATCCGGACCGGCTGGCCGAGCGCTTGCCGACGCTGCGGCTGCTGAAGCGACTACGCACCGAGATCGAGGCGGCGGCGCAGCGGCTGTTGCCGGCTGCCGCCGCAGTGCTCGATGGCATTGCCGCGGTCAAGGTCGTCGAGACCAGGAGCCAGATCGGCAGCGGCGCGCTGCCGGTGTCGCTGTTGCCGAGCGCGGGGCTGGCGCTGGCACCGCTGCGGCGCGGCGGCAATGCCGCCGAGGCACTGGCCCGGGCGTTGCGCTCGCTGCCGATCCCGGTGATCGGCCGGATCGAGGATGGAAGGGTGATCCTCGACCTGCGCTGCCTGGAGGACGAGGGCGAGTTCGTGCAGCAACTCGGTGCCCTATCCGAAACGGCGCGATGATCCTCGCGACGGCCGGCCATATCGACCACGGCAAGACCGCGCTGGTGCGGGCGCTAACCGGGATCGACGCCGACCGGCTGCCCGAGGAGAAGCAGCGCGGCCTGACCATCGATCTCGGCTTTGCCTACAAGACGCTGCCGGACGGGACCGAGCTCGGCTTTGTCGACGTGCCCGGCCATGAGCGCTTCCTGCCGAACATGTTGGCCGGCGTGTTGTCGATCGACCGGGTGCTGCTGATCGTCGCCGCCGATGACGGACCCAGGCCGCAGACGATGGAACACCTGGAAATCCTCGAACTGATCGCGGTCGCCGAGATCACTGCCGTTGTCACCAAGGCCGATCGGGTCGATGCAGCGCGGCTGAGCGAGGTCGAGGCGAAGGTCGCCACGCTGCTGGCCGAGGCCGGACATCCGGAAGCACCGATTTTCGCGGTATCGAGCCGCACCGGCGAGGGCATTGCCGCTCTCACCGAGCATCTGTGCGATAGCGCGGCGCGAGCCGATGCGGCGCGCGCCGCCCGCCCACCTTCGGGCCTGTTTCGCATGCCGATCGACCGCGCCTTCACGCTGCCCGGAATTGGGCTGGTCGTGACCGGCACGATCGCGGCCGGTTCCGTCACGGCCGGCGAACGGCTCGTCATTAGTCCGCGCGGCGCGGAAATCCGCATCCGCGGCATCCATTCGCAGAATCGGCCGGTCGAGCGTGCTGCCACCGGTGAGCGCTGTGCGCTGAACGTCGTCGGCACCTTCGCCGAGGGGGCCGAACCGGGCCGCGGCGACTGGGTGCAGGCGGCAGCATTGCACAAGCCGACCAGCCAGATCGATGTCCGGTTGCAGGTGTCGCGTGCCGCACCGGCGCCGCTGCGCGACGGGCTGCCGGTACACTTGCACCTCGGTACGCTCGATGCGGTGGCTCGCGCCGCGGTGCTCGGCGCCCGTTCCATCGAGCCGGGCGGGACGGGTTTCGTACAGCTCGACGTCGAGCAGCCGATCGCGGCGCTATGGGGCGACAGAGTCGTGCTGCGCGACCATGGCTCCCGCCGAACCCTCGGCGGCGGGCGGGTCGCCGACCCGTTCCCGCCGCGCCGCGGGCGCGGCCGGCCCGAGCGGCTGGCCAAGCTCCCCGCTCTCGCGGAGCCTGATCCCGGCGTGGCGCTGGCGCAGTTGGTCGACGAAGCCGGCGCGGTCCCGCTGGCGCCGTTTGCGCTGGCGCGAAATCTCGATCCGAACGAGCTCGAACTGATCGTCGAAGCCGGCGGTTTGCGCCGGCTCGGGCCGCCGCGCGAGGCGGTCGTCACCAGCGACGCGATGGTCGCGAAGCTCGGCGACGCGATCGTCACCACACTGGCCGAGTGGCACCGCGTCCAGCCCGACACGCCGGGGCCGGGCCGGACGGCGCTGTTCCGCAAGCTGCGCGCCGCCGCGCCTGAGCCGGCGATCGACGCGGCGCTGACGACACTGGTCGAGGCGGGCCGGGTCGTCCGCGACGGCGCGGCGCTACGGCTCCGTGAGCACGAGGCGCGGCTCAGCCGCGAGGACGAGCGGCTTTGGGCGCAGCTGAAGCCGCTGCTCGAAGCCGACGATCTGCGGCCGCCGCGCCATCTCGAACTTGCCGCCGCGCTCAAAATCGAACTGCGCCCGCTGCAGCTGTTCCTGAAGCGGGTCGAGCGCTTCGGCCGGGTTGCCGCGGTCGCGCCGAACCGGGTCTTTCTGCCGGAAACGCTCGCGCGGCTCGCCGCTATCGCCCACGAGCTGGCCGCGGCGGACCCGGAGGGTGGCTTCACCGCCGCCGCCTTCAAGGACCGGTCCGGCATCGGCCGCAACCTGACGATCGAAGTCCTCGAATTCTTCGACCGCCTCGGCGTCACCCGCCGGGTCGGTGACGCGCGAACGCTTCAACCCGGCGGCGACCGCCTGTTCGGCTAGCAGCTAGCGCGCTGGCGTGTGTTTCGTCAGGAACGCCTTGACCTTGCTGCGCGCCTGATCGAGCGCCGGGCCGGTCTTCCATTCCTTGATGAATTCGCAGTTCGGGAGCAGCTGCGACAGCTCCTCCGAAATCGGCCACGGATGCGCCTCGTCGTTGCCGGCGAGCACCAGGCAAGGTGCCTTGATCGTTTTCACAAAATCGCGGTCGGCGCAGTAGACGAAACCCGGCCCATAAAGGTTGCGATAGAACGCATCGAGCACCTGTTCGCTCGCATCCGGGCGGTCCTTCACCGTGTCGGCCCAGCCCTTGAAGTTGGCAGTCCAGCCGGGCCCCATCGGTCCGACGCGGCCGATCGGTTGCGCCAGCACCGCGCTCTGCACCCGCTCCGGGTGGTGCTTCAGCATGTTGACGATGAACGATCCGCCGATGCACTGGCCGTATAGGTGACAGCGATCGATGCGGAGATGGTCGAGCACCGCAATGTGGTCGGCGGTGTAGGTGTCCCAATTGTCCTGTGCCGTGATCGGGGCGCGCGACTGGCCGCCGGCATTGCGCTGGTCCATCGCGATGACGCGGAACTTGTCGGTAAATTCGGTGGTCGGGTTGATCGGCGCCGAGGGCTGGCTCCAGACGTCGATCACCGACCGCAATCCGGCCGGGGCGAAGGTCAGGATGGGGAAGCCGTCCCCGAAGGTCTCGTAATGGATATGGGCGCCGTGGTGGTCGATGCTCGGCATGTCGGGGGCTCCTTCAGGAATGGGATCGCCGAAGATAGACCGAGCCGGCGGCGCGATGCACCGACTTTGCCGCCGCGTCCGGCATTGCTAAGGTTGCGACGTGAACTCCGGCTCGCCCTCTGCCTTTCTGCTGTTCGACGAGCGCCGTCTGTCGCTGAGCTTGCGCAGCGGCGCCGCGGTGCTGTTCGCGGTCGCATTCTTCTGGCCGACGGTGACCGCGGCCGGGCTCATTCCTCTGTTTGCCGCCTATCTTTTTGTCGATGGCGCACTGGCGTTGGCCCCAGGCGGTTGGCGCCTGCGGGAACGCCGGGCCTGGCCACTGCTGGCCGGCGGCGGCATCGACATGGCGGCAGCGGCATTCGTCTATTTCTGGCCGGGGATGACCGTGCCGCTGCTGATCTATGCGGCGGCGCTGTGGGCAATAGCGACCGGCGCGACGGTGGGGCTCGCCGGCGCCACTTTGCGCGAGGTGGATGGCGATTACCTGTTCCTGCTCTCCGGCATCGCCGCGCTGGTTCTCGGCCGTGCGCTGCTGTCGCATCCGGCGCTCGACGCTGTCGTGCTGTCGACCTGGATCGGACTCTATGCCCTGACCAACGGCATCGTCTTGTTGAAGCTCGTACTGCCGCAGCATTACCGCGAGCTGCTCGATTAGCCACTGGAGGTCGCCGGGATGACCCAGCCGCATGGTCCGCTGCCCCATGGTCCATTGCAGGGAGTCCGGGTCGTCGCCTGCTCGACGGCGCAGGCCGGCACCGTGCCTTACATGCTGATGGCCGATCTCGGTGCCGAGGTGATCAAGATCGAGGTGCCGGGCATCGGTGACAATTCGCGCGGCTCGACCGTGCTCCCTGGGATGCCCTCGACCTATTTCGAGACCAATAATCGCGGGGTGAAAAGCGTCACCTTGAACCTGAAGGAAGCCGAAGGCCGTGCGATCCTGCACAAGCTCGTCGCGGGGGCCGATCTCTTCGGCCAGAACTTCCGCCCCGGCGCCGCCGAAAAGAACGGCTTCGGCTACGAGGAGCTGAGGCGGATTAACCCCAAGCTCGTTTATGTCTCGGTGTCCGGCTATGGGCCGAAGGGGCCGCACGCTTCGCTGCCCGGCACAGACTCGATGGCGCAAGCGCTGGGCGGCATCGCGCAGGCCTATGCGAGCCCCGGGCAGCCATTGAAGACCGGCATTGTCTCGGTCGCCGACGAAACCTGCGCGATCCTTGCTTTTGGTGGCGCGCTGGCGGCACTGACCTATGCCCGCACCACTGGTAGGGGCCAAAAGGTCGATTGTTCGCTGCTCGGCGGCCAAATCCGGCTGATGGGCTGGACCCTGACGACGGCGATGTGGCGCGACCGCGACCCGGTGACCGGCCAGGCCCGCATCACCGGCACGCCGGAGCGGCCCGGGATCAGCGCCAGCTTCAACGACCGGAACGGCAAGCCGCTGGTATTCCAGCTCAATGGCGAAGGACCCTGGCGCGAGGCGATGCGCGCGGTCGGGTTTTACGAGCGGCTGGAGGCGGCAGGGTATGCCCGACTCGGGGTCATCATCGGCGCCGACGACAAGCGCGAGGCGTTGCTACGGCTGCTCGACGAGCTGTTCGCGACCGGGCCGCGCGACGACTGGGTCGAGCGGCTGCGCGCCGCCGACATCGTCGCGGCGCCGATCAACACGCTGCTCGAAGCCGCGAACGACCCCGACGTCGTCGCCAATGGCTATGTCACGGAGGTCGAGTACCCGAAACACGGCAAGCGGCTCAAGGTGCACGGGTCGCCCTGGCATTTCTCGGAGACGCCGGCGCAGATCGGCATTGCCCCCGAACTGGGCGCCGACAACGACCGGGTGCTCGGCGAGCTCGGCTATACCGACACCGAAATCGCCTATCTGCGCGAGCGCAAGATCATCTGACGAGCCGGCGCTCAGAGGTCGTCGGCCTGCGCGGTGAAGATCGAGCCGTAACCGGCGCGGCTCCAATCCGGCGGCACCGGGCACGGGGTCGGATCGAGATGCGCGATCTGCGCCGCCTCACCGCGGACGATGTCGCCGGTATGACTGGTCGGGGTCGGCGCCGGCATCCAGGCAAAGGCGTCGGCCGAACTGTAGACGAACAGCGCGACCGGCCGGACCTGGTCGGTGGCGTTGGCGCGCGAGGCGTGCACCGTGCGGCAGTTGATCGCGATCACCGTCCCGGCCGGCCCGGTCAGGTCGCACGCCCGGCCGAGATCGACCGTCGCCATATCGGCGTCGCGGATTGAGCCGGTCCAGCCGCCGCGCTCGTCCCGATGGACGAAAATCGGTCCTCGGTGACTCTCAGTGACACAAGTCAGCGGGCCGCGCTCGGCCGGAACATCGCCGAGATACACGCCGAGTGTCACCGGGCTGTAATTGGTGTGCGGCCAGGCCGGGATGTCCTGGTGCCATTTGACGATCTCACCGGTGCCCGGCGATTTGTAATTGAGCTTGCTGCTGTGGAATTTGACGTCGGGGCCGACCAGATCGGCGGCGATGTCGGCCAGCACCGAGTCACTGGCGAAACGCCAGAAATCGGGGTGGCGATCGACCAGCCCCCGCAAGCGGCGCACATGCGGGCGGACCGGGCTGTGCTCGGGGCCGAGATCGAATTCCTCATTCGAGGCCGATACGGCGCGGCTGCGCTCGATGAACTCATCGGACAGCGCGACCAGCCGGTCGAGCCAGGCCGGCGGGATCATGCCGGGGACGGCGACGAAGCCGCTCTCTAAATACTCTCGCCGCTGCGCCTCCGTCAGCACTCGCGCCGGTTGGGAGAGGATCGCCTCAGGCGTCATTCCCTATTTGCCTGCCTTTGTTGCAACCAAAACAATCATATTACCGAACATGAGAAATTCCCTCAGAACAGGGAATTTTTCAGCCTTTATCAGGGAAGCAGAATGGTCGTTTCGACGGATATACGTTCGCGGTCCGTTCTTTTCAACGGCCGCGGCGTGACCCGGCCGGCGCGCGCCCTTATCGTGGCCGACCGCAACAGACAGCGACGGGAGTTCAGTTATGCCCACGGATGCCGACAAGATCGCGGCGGCGACGCTGGCGGCAGCGATGCTACGGCGGCTCGAACCGACCGGCAGCATCCAGGAGGATGCACGAGTACGGGAGCTGTCGATCCGTTTCGCCGACCGCCTCTACCGCGACATTCTGGCGGCGATCCAGGCCCCCGGCCCGGAGGCGGTCGCAGCGAAAACGCCCGCAGCGGAAGCAGCCGCCGCCCCGCAGGCTCCTGAGGCGCGGCCGGTACCGACGCCAGAGCTCTGAGAGCTACTCGACGTCGACGCCGAGTCCGAGACGGTCGGTCAGGTTGTATTCGTCGGCGATGATCTTGATCCGGGTCCAGGTCGCGTCCTCGACCTCGATGCCGTTCTTGGCGCGGTCTTGCTGCCGCCGGTGCTCGATCTCGCCAGGGTAGAGGACGCCGCTCGATCCCTCGGCCGGCGGCGTCTCCTTCAGGTATTTGACGAACTCGCCGACCTCCTTCTTGAACTCGGCAAGCGGACGGAACGCATCGACTTTGAAGCAGGCCATAAAGCAGCCGTCATTGTGCCGGCCGGTCGGCTCGACACCGAAGCCGAGCCCGGTCAACAGACCGCACAGAATCTCGACCATGACCGCGAGGCCGGTGCCCTTGTAGCCGCCATCGGCGCCGCCGAGCGGCAGAAGCGCACCGCCCTGGCGCAGCTGGCTCGGGTCGGTCGTGCCCTTGCCGTCGGGGCCGATGACCCAGCCCGGCGGCACCGGCTCGTTGCGGGCGACGGCGAGCGCGATCTTGCCGGCGGCGGCAGCCGAAGTCGCCATGTCGAGATAGAGCGGCCCATCGAGGTTGGACGGGATCGCCATCGAGATCGGATTGGTGCCGAGCCGCGCCTCGCGACCGCCGAACGGCGCGACGGCTTTTGGCGAGCGGCCGGAATCGGCGGTGATCAGGCCGATCATGCCGGCCTGCGCCGCCATCTGGGTGTAGCTCGACAAGCGGCCAATATGGCCCTGGCGGAAGACAGTGGCGGCGGCGACGTTGCCCTTCTCGGCCTTTTCGATCGTCAGGCGCATCGCCCGCTCGTTGACCGTGTAACCAAAGCCCCAATTGCCGTCGACGACGGTGGTGGTCGGCGATTCCTTGACGATCACCCAGGGCGCGCCGGGGACGATATGACCGCGCTTGATGCGGTCGATATAGGTCGGGATCTGGATGACGCCGTG
>DATARH010000030.1:0-28229 GCA_036264235.1 Allostellaceae bacterium | reverse complement strand
GCCGACCGAGAACAGCGCGCCCGGCGCCCAGACCGGCAGGTAAAGAGTCGTGCCGGCGACCAGCTCCTTCAGATCCATGTTGCCGCCGAATTCGCGCGGCTGGATCGAGCTGCAGGCGCCATAGACCGGCGGCGGCGCCACGCCCATTACGCCGAAAAATGGCGCGAGATCGATTTCGAGGCCCCAGGGCGTCGTCATCACGCCGCGCTGGCGGTCGATGCCGCTGTGCCAGGTCTTGCGGATCGGGAAATCCTCGGGAATCGTGCCGGCCAGTGGCCGGATGCGGGTGTAACCCCAGTTCTGCCGCAGGTCGATCGACAGGATCTGGACTTCGAGCACGTCGCCCGGCTCGGCGCCTTCAACCGCCACCGGCCCCGTCAGGATGTGCGCGCCGAGCTTCGGCGTCACGTTTTCGATGATGCGGCGGTGATCGGTGAGCACCTCGAAGCCCGAATCCGGCGGCATCACCTCGGGGCCGCCCGACACGCATTCGATGTGCACCGTGTCTCCCGAAGCGACGGTCGCGACCGGTTTCAGCCCGGAATCGAAAAACCCCCAATGGCAATGCTCGGGCGTGCACGACACGTCATGATGCTGCGACATCGGTGCTCTCCCCTGTTGATCTGCGGCTCAAGGTTATGCGGATCGGCGCTACGGCACCAGCACCGCGGCGCCTTGCAGCGCCCCGTTCCGCAGGTCGGGCAGCGCCCGGTTTGCCTCACCCAGCGGGTAGGTGGCGGTAGCCGTTGAAACCCCGGCAGGCCGGCGACACTGCGACAAATCCTCGGCGTCGCGCTGCACCTGCCCGGCGGCCGTGCCGGCACTTCGGTTTCGGGAAGCGGCTGCCCCGCCGCCTGCAGCACCAGTGCCCGCATTCGGTCACCAGCGAATCGGCGGGGCTGCCGCGCCCCGCGCAATGGATAGGTCACCGGCGACACGACACGGCGCAAGGCCTAGACCGAAGGGGCTTGGCAGGGCCGGCAAATTCCGTTTCCGTCACCGCCAATGGCTGGCGTCGCACAGATCCGGAGAGCTGCAGCCGCGCCCGAAACAGAGGCGGCGCTGTACCCGCCGGTAAAGCGGTTTCTCGAACTGCAGGGCTATACCGTGAAGTCCGAAATCCGCGGCTGCGATCTCGTCGCCTGCCGCGGCGCCGAGCCGCCGGTCATCGTCGAACTGAAGCGGCGCTTCAGCCTCGCACTGCTGTTGCAGGGCATCGACCGGCTGGCCCTGAGCGACAGCGTCTATCTCGCCGTCCCGCGTTCGCGGCGCCATGGCCGCGGCCGCAATCCGGAAAGCGCGGCGGTGCGGCGCCTGTGCCGTCGGCTCGGCCTCGGCCTGATGGTCGTGGGCCGCGGCGGGGTCGCCGTGATCGAAGACCCGGTGCCGTACCGGCCTCGCCCGGCAAAACGCCGGACCGAGCTGCTGCTCGGCGAGTTCGTCCGTCGCGTCGGCGATCTGAACATCGGCGGCACGCGCGGCGTCCCGATCGTCACCGCCTATCGGCAGGATGCGTTACGTTGCGCCCGCGCGCTTGCCGAGGCCGGAGCGCTGCGTTTGCGCGATCTGCGCACCGTCGCAGGGGTCGCCGACGCCGCCAGTATCCTACAGCGCAACGTCTATGGTTGGTTCGAGCGGGTGGAGCGTGGCACCTACGCGCTGACCGAAGCCGGTCACGCCGGACTCATGCGGTTTGCCGAGGCCGCGGCGGCGCTCGCCGTCACCGAGGCGGCGGCTTGACCATGGCGGGCGACGACGAGCGCCGCCGGCAGCTGATCCAGGCGTATTTCGGCGCCGCTGCCCGCATTCGGTTGTTGCGCGAGACGGCGGCGTTCGGCGCTCCGGTGTTTGTCGTCGATTACGACCGCGGCATGCGCCATTACCGCACGCTCGGCTCGTTCGGCCCGGTGTTCGGCGTGGCCTCCGGACCCGAGGATCAGGTGACGGAGCAATCCAGCATGGATCTGCTTTACCCGGCGCAGCTCGTGTTTCATTACGAGCGGCTGATGTCGCTGGCGTTCGCGATGTGCGCCCAGCCGAAGACGGCGCTGCTGCTCGGAGTCGGCGGCGCGGCGATGTGGCGCTTCATGCGCGCCTATCTTCCCGAATGCGCCCCGATCCTGGTCGACAATGACGAGCAGGTCGTCGCGATTGCCCGGCGCTGGTTCCATTTGAGCCAGAAGGTATCCCTCGACGAGGCGGCACGCTTCCTGACGGCGACGAGCGCGCGCTACGACGTGATCCACGTCGATCTTTACAATGCGCACGGTGCCGCCAGCTTCGATGCCGCATTTTGGGCCCGCTGCATCGACCGGCTGGCGCCGGGCGGGTGTCTGGCGACGAATTGGGCGGACTTCGTCACCAACGCGAAGGTGCGCCCGATGGCCGAGGCACAGGCCGAGGTCGCGCGCAGCCGCGGCCATCAATGCTTCTTTGTCACCCGGCGCGGCTTTCGCGACAACCTCGTGCAATACCTGCCAACCGACGACTCCTTTGGTCGCGAGAACCTAGTCGACTCGCTGGAACGCTTCTCCACCTCCCGACGTTTGCCCGACCGCGGCCGGGGAATTCTCGAGAACTGCCTGATTACTAGCGGTTACCCAGTTAATCCTTGACGTGGCGCGGTGGGGATGGTGCCGGAGGCATCGCCCTAAGACGGGGTACGAAAAGACTTGCCGGTGGGGCTTTCGGCGATCCGGGAGGGGTTTCGGTGTATCAACTCGTATACTGGGCCGGCGTCGCAACGACGGTCGTTTGGGTTGCAATTTCCGCCTTTTCCGCACTGAACGGCTTCTAGCCGGCCGCCCCGGCCCGCGCCTATGATGGCGGGACTTCAGACAAGTCCAGTCCAGGCAACGGGAACGGGCATGGCCGATATTCAGCATTACATCGATGGCAAACAGGTCGCTGGTGCGAGCGACCGATGGGGCGACATCTACAATCCGGCAACGGGTGACCAGATCCGGCGCGTTAATTTGGCCAGCCCGGCAGAGGTCGATGCCGCGGTAAAGGCCGCCGCGGCAGCGTTCCCGGCTTGGGCGGCGACTCCGCCGCTGACCCGCGCCCGCATCCTGTTCAAGTTTCTCGAACTGCTTGCCCGCGAGCACGACAATCTCGCCCGCACGATCTCCGAGGAGCACGGCAAGGTTTTTTCCGACGCGCAGGGTGAGATCACCCGCGGCGTCGAAGTGGTCGAGTTCGCCTGCGGCGTCCCGCATCTCTTAAAGGGCGAGTTCACCGAGCAGGTCGGGCGTGGCATCGATTCCTGGTCGGTGCGCCAGCCTTTGGGCGTCTGTGCCGGCATCACCCCGTTCAATTTCCCGGCGATGGTGCCGATGTGGATGTTTCCGATGGCGATCGCCACCGGCAACACCTTCATCTTGAAGCCGTCGGAGCGCGATCCCTCCGCCGGTTCCCGCATCGCCGAGTTGCTGACCGAAGCCGGGCTGCCCAAAGGCGTCTTCAACGTCGTCAACGGCGACAAGGCCGCGGTCGATGCGATCCTGCGGCATCCGGGAGTCAGCGCCGTCAGCTTTGTCGGTTCGACCGCGATCGCCGAATACATCTACTCGACCGCCGCCGCGGCCGGGAAACGCGTCCAGGCCTTGGGCGGTGCGAAAAACCACATGGTCGTCATGCCCGACGCCGATCTCGATCAGGCGACGGACGCGCTGATGGGCGCCGCTTACGGCGCCGCCGGTGAGCGCTGCATGGCGGTATCGGTCGCGGTCGCGGTCGGCGGGGTCGGCGACACGCTGATGGACAAGCTCGTGCCGCGCGTCCGCTCGCTGAAAATCGGGCCCGGCACCGATCCCGAGGCCGAAATGGGCCCGCTCGTGACGAGACAGCACCTCGACAAGGTGCGCTCCTATGTCGATCTCGGCGTGAAGGAAGGCGCCAATCTCGTCGTCGACGGCCGCGGCCTGAAGCTGCAGGGCTACGAAAACGGCTTCTTTATCGGCGGCTCGGTCTTCGACGAGGTCAAGCCCGAGATGCGCATCTACAAGGAGGAGATTTTCGGCCCGGTGCTGTCGGTGGTGCGCGTGCCGGATTTCGAGAGCGCGACCCGGCTCGCCAGCGAGCACGAATACGGCAACGGCGTCGCGATCTTCACCCGCGACGGCGACGCGGCGCGCGAATTCGCCAGCCGTGTCCAGATCGGCATGGTCGGTGTCAACGTTCCGATCCCGGTACCAATGGCGTTCCACAGCTTCGGTGGCTGGAAGCGCTCGCTGTTCGGCGACATGGCCGTGTACGGCACGGAGGGCGTGCGGTTCTACACGCGCCTCAAAACCGTGACCTCGCGCTGGCCGGCCGGCATCCGCTCGGGCGCCGAGTACGTGATGCCTACAATGCGCTAGGGCGCATCGGCGTCTCGTCGGGCTGAAGCACCGCCTGACCGGGCCGTTTTCACCGACTATTCCCTATTAGCAGGGAATTCGCCCGGCCCGCCTGCCACTGGTTTGCCTGCCGTCTCGCCGTCGCGCCGGTCCGGGCGCGGCGGAACCGCAACACCGCGCGCTTTCCGGGTGGAATTCCGTTTTCCCGTGCGCCCGACGGTTGAATCTTTCGCCGGTCCCGCTTAGCCTTGTATAGCACTTTGGGGGCGAGGCTCGGGTGATCGCGAAACCGGCACGATGCAGAGGAGCCGGGCTGCTGGCGCTCTTGCTGTTTGCGCTCTCCATGCCAGCATTTGCCCAGACGCAGCCTGCGACGCCGACGCCGCAAGGCGTGCGGTCTGGCATCCATCTTGGCGTCGCCACCTGCCTTGGCAGCAATTGCCACGGCGCGGTCGACCGGCCGGCGGGATCCCGTATCAAAGGAAACGAATACGTCATCTGGTCGCGCAGCGATAAGCACCACAACGCGTACAAGGTGCTGACCGAGGAGCCGGCGCTACGGATGGCACGCGCCTTGGGCATGCCGGATGCGGTGCACCAGCAGATCTGCCTCGACTGCCACGCGGACAATGTGCCGGTCGCCGATCGCGGTCCGCAATTCCACATCGAGGATGGCGTCGGCTGCGAATCCTGTCACGGCGGCGCCTCGGGCTGGCTCGGCCTCCACATTTCCGGCGCCACCCATCAGCAGAATGTCGGCGCCGGCATGTATCCGACCGAGCAGCCGACGGCCCGCGCCGAGCGCTGCCTCAGCTGCCATCTCGGCAAGGGCGACCGTTTCGTCGAGCATCGCATCTACGGTGCCGGCCATCCGCGCCTGCGCTTCGAGCTCGATACGTTCACGGCTATCCAGCCGGCCCATTTCGACGTCACGCCGGAATACGTTCAGCGCAAGGGCCGGATCACCGACATGCAGGTCTGGGGTGCCGGGCAGGCGGTCTCGGTGGCGCTACGCATGGCCGCGCTCGCCAGCCCGAAGTTGGCGCCGCACGGGCTCTTCCCCGAATTCTCGCATTACGACTGTCAGTCCTGTCACCACCCGTACGACCCGCTGCATGGGCCACGCTCGACGGTGGCCGGCGTGGCCCCCGGAAGCGTCAAATTCAATGACGCCAATATCGTGATGTTGCAGGCCGCGACGGCCCGCAGCGCCACCGGCGCGGCACAAACGCTTGCCGGAGAGATGGCAACCCTCGATCGCGCCAGCAGCCAGGATTGGAGCGTGATTGCCCGCGATGCCAAGCCGCTCGAGACCACTGCCGGCAACCTTGCGCCGACGCTGGCCAAGCGCGACTACAGCCGCGAGGAAATGCGGTCCATCGCGGCTTCGCTGATAGGGCTTGGTCTCCAAGAGGGTGGCGGCCGCTTCGCCCATGCAGAGCAGATCGCGATGGGTCTCGGTGCGATCCGCAGCGCGATGGTCTCGTCCGGCTATCTTGGAGACGGCCAGGTTCAGGCCAGCAGTGCGGCGATGGAAGAGCTCAACGCCGCGTTCCCGACCGAAGGGAGCCTGCGCGCCGACGCCTTTGTAAAGGGGCTGCGCGACCTTCAGCGGGCTCTCGGCCAATGAGATTGCTGCGGCGGAGTGTTCGCGCTGCGGCGCTTGCGGCGGCGATCGCAATTGCGCCGCCTCTCGCGGTCCAGGCGCAGCAGGCCGGCAGTGACGGTATTCACCTCGGTGTTGCCAGTTGCGCCGGCGATAATTGTCATGGCGCCGCCAGCCGCCCTCCCGGCTCGCGCGTCCCGCAGAACGAATATCTGGTCTGGAAGACGCGCGACAAGCACGCCAAGGCCTATGCCGTCCTGACCAACGATGTCGGCAAGCGTATCGCCACCAATCTCGGTCTGAAGAACGGCGCCGAGAACGATCCGCTCTGCCTGTCGTGCCATACCGACTATGTGCCGGCGAACGAGCGTGGCCCACGCTATCAGCTCGCCGACGGCGTTGGCTGCGAAGCCTGCCACGGCGGCGCCAGCGGCTGGTTGGGTCCGCACATTTCCGGCGCCACTCACGCCGCCAATGTGGCCGCCGGCCTGTACCAGACCGACGACGCCCAGGCACGCGCCGACCGCTGCCTATCCTGCCATATCGGTGACGGCACCAAGGTTGGAGATGCCAAGCGGGCGATCACCCATACGATCATGGGTGCCGGCCACCCCCCGATGCCGTTCGAGCTCGACACCTACACCGCTATCCAGCCGGCGCATTACGTCGTTGACCAGGGCTATACCGCGCGCGGTAAGAAGGCACCGAACGATCTGCAAGTCTGGGCCGTCGGCCAGGCGGTCGATCTGAAGAAGCACATGGCCGAGATACTGGATCCGGCCAATGCGCCGAAGGGCGCCAATCCGGAACTGGTGCTGTTCGATTGCCAGGCCTGCCACCATGCGATGAGCCGCCTGCAATGGCGGCCGCGGCCCGCAATCGGCCTCGGACCGGGCAAGTTGCGGCTCTACGACGCGAGCGCCGTGATGGCGGTGATCGCCGCTGGCAGGGTCGCCCCGCAATCAGCGGGCACTTTGAACGAGCACCTCAAGGCGCTGCACGCCGCCACGGCCGAAGGCGTCGGCGATTATTGGGCCGCGGTCAAGCGTCAGGCCGAATTGGTGCAGCAGGATGCCGACAAGATCGCCGCCGCGGCGGTGACGCACAATTATACCCGCGACGACGCCAAGGCGCTGATTCAGGCCGTCCTTACGCAAGGCGCCCAGGACCTCGACTACAGCGCAGCCCGCCAGGAGGTGATGGCGCTGTCCTCGATCGTCGCGGGGATGAAGGCGCTCGGTTTTGCCGACGACAGCCAGACGAAGGCGCTCAACGACGCGCTCGGTCCGATCTTCGACGCCGTCGCCGACGACCAGACCTACTCTCCCGATACGTTTCTGCAGGCACTGCGGCAGTTTCAGGCTAAACTGCCTTCATGATGGGGGCATCGCTGAGGGGTAGGGCGCCGGAAACGGCATCGCTGCCGCTTGTCGATTTCCTGGTGGCGCGCGGCCGGCTCGATGCGGTGCAGCGCGAGCGGGTGCTGGCACTACGGCGCGAGCGCGGCGAAAGCGAGAGCGCGATCGTCACCCGCCTCGGCATGGTCGGCGAGCGCGATATGGCCGAGTGTCTGGCCGCCTATCTGGACATCCCGCTGGCCTGCCCCTCCGATTATCCGCTGGTGCCGATCGATGCCGTCGAACTCGGCGCCGATTTCCTGGCTCGCGCCCAGGCCCTGCCAATCGCCGAGACAGCGAACGGGCTGGTGCTGGCGATGGCCGATCCGACCGACGATTACACTGTCAAGGCCGTGCGTCTCGCCGCCAGCCGTCCGGTGCTGCCCTGGGCGGCGGTGCCGAGCGAACTGGCGGCGGCGATCGCCCGCCTCTACGGCGGTGCAGCCGGCAATGGTGCCGCCCTCAATGGCGGCAACGGTGTCGCCGTGGCGCCGGCGCGGGAGGACGTTCGGCGACTCACCGATTTCGCCAGCGAAGAGCCGGTAATCCGTTATGTCAGCTGGCTGATCGGCCATGCTGCCGCTGCACGCGCTTCCGATATCCACATCGAGGCAAGTGCCGACCGGATTTCGCAGCGGCTGCGGATCGATGGCCAATTGCGAGACATCGCTCCACCGCCCCCCGGGCTACACGACAATATCGTCAGCCGTATCAAGATCATATCGTCGCTGAACATCGCCGAGCGCCGACTGCCGCAGGACGGCCGATTCCGCGTTGTCGTCGAAGGCCGCGAAATCGATCTGCGCGTCTCGATTGTGCCGACGCTGCACGGCGAGAGCGTCGTATTGCGTCTGCTCGACCGCGACCATGCTCCGCTCGACCTCGCCGAGCTCGGCTTCAACTCTGAGCTGCGCCGCCAGCTGATGCGGCTACTCGAGCTGCCAAGCGGCATGCTGCTGGTCACCGGGCCGACCGGCAGCGGAAAGACCTCGACGCTTTATGCCGCCCTGCAGCTGCTCAACACGCGCCAACGGAAAATCCTGACGGTCGAAGACCCGGTCGAATATCAGCTGCCGGGCACCAATCAGGTGCCGGTCCGGCCGGCGATCGGGCTCAATTTCGCGAATGTGTTGCGTTCGCTGTTGCGGCAGGACCCCGATATCCTGCTGGTCGGCGAAATCCGCGACCTCGAAACCGCCCGCATCGCGGCACAGGCGAGCCTGACGGGTCACCTGCTGCTGTCGACCCTGCACACCAACGACGCCGCCGGTTCGATCACCCGGCTGATCGATATGGGCCTCGAGGATTACCTCGTCGCGGCGGTGTTGAAGGGCGTGCTGGCGCAGCGGTTGGTGCGCCGACTGTGCCCAACCTGCCGCGAACCCTATACCCCGGAGCCGGATCTCCTCCATCGCCCCGAGCTCGCGCCGCTCGCCGACGCCACACTCTACCGGCCGGTCGGTTGCGATTCTTGTGCCGGAACCGGCTATCACGGCCGCACCGCGATCGCCGAGCTGCTGCTGTTCAACGAACGCCTCGCCGGCCTCGTTCTCGGCCGTGCCGACCTTGCCGAAATCGCTTCCGCGGCGCGCGCCGGCGGCATGATCGACCTGCGCGGCGACGGGCTCGCGAAGGTTGCCGCCGGCGAGACCTCGCTCGAAGAGGTGCTGCGGGTGACCGGAGCGGTCTGATGCCGCGTTTTCATTATCGCGCGCTGCAGCCGAGTGGGGTCGAGATCGCCGGCGAGTTGGTCGGCGACAGCGAGCGCGATGTCGCGGCTAGGTTGCAGGCTGGCGGCAACTTCCCGATCGAGATCGGCACAACCGCTGCCGGCAGCACATTCGCGCCGCGCTGGCGGCCGGCCATCGCCTCGAATCGCGTTGCGCCCCGCGACCTCGCGCTGTTTACGCGGCAGCTGGCGACACTGGCCACGGCGGGGGTCGCGCTCGACCGCGGTCTTGGCCTGATTGCTGCTGGCGCCGGCCGCCGTGCTCCGGCCCGGCTCGCCCGCGATTTGTTGGCCGCGGTCAATCGCGGCGAGAGCCTGTCGCGTGCCTGCCGCGATCATCCGGGGTTGCCGCGGCATTACGCGATGATGATCGCTGCCGGTGAGGCTCGCGGTGATCTTGGCGCGGCGCTCGACCGCCTCGCCGACGTATTGGAGAAGGGCCGCGCCGCTTCGCGCGCGCTGGTCGGGGCGCTGATCTACCCGGCCAGCGTCTTCGTCGTCGCCTGTTTGTCGGTGTCGTTCCTACTCGCCTTTGTCGTACCGCGCTTCGAAGGCCTGCTCACCAGCTTTCGTCACGAGCCGCCCTGGACGATGCGCTTGCTGCTCGGCGCCTCGGCGTTGTTTCAGGAGACCGCAGTGCCGGCGCTGGTGATCCTGCTGGCGCTTGCCGCCTTTGTCGCGATCCGCTGGCGCGATCCCGGCTTCCGCGCCGCGATCGATCGGCGGCTGCTGGCCTTGCCCGGCCTTGGCGGCTTAATCGGCAAGGCCGAGGCCGAACGGCTGACGTTTTTGCTCGGCAATCTGATCGGCGCCGGCGTCCCGGTGCCCAATGCTGCCGCCGCGAGCGCAGCAGCGATGACGCACCAGTCGTTTCGCGACGGTCTTGCCGCGGCGCAGCGCCGGATCGAGCGCGGCGATGGTGTCGCCGCCGCGCTCGGCGACAGCGGGGTCTTGCCCGATCTCGCCGGCGAACTGGTGCGGGCCGGTGAGGAAACCGGCGACCTCGCACCGATGCTGCTGAAGGCGAGCGATATCCTGCGCCGCGAAGTCGAGGCGGCGAGCACCGAGTTGATTGGGCTCGTGACCCCGGTCGCCATCCTGTTGCTGGGGCTGCTGATCGGCACGATCGCGGTTGCGATGCTCGGTACCGTGATGGACGTCTATGACATCGGGGGCTAAGCAAAGTTGCCCATGCGGCGGCTTTACCCTGATCGAAATGATCGTGGTGCTGGCGATCCTCGCACTCGCGATCGGGCTCGTGGTGCCGCTGCTCGGGCAGCGTGGTTCGGGCGCTGAACTCAACGCCGCTACCGGCCGGATCCGCACCGCGATGGCAGAAGCGCGCGCCCTCGCGATCGCCGAAGGCCGGCCCGTCGTGTTTCGCGGCGATAGCGCGGGTGGCTACTGGCTCGACAACCGGCACCGCGGGGTCGATGCCGAGGCTGGCAATCGTCTGCGCGTCCTCACCGCCGGCAATGCGCTGATCGCGTTCTTTCCCTCGGGCGGCTCCTCGGGCGGGCGCGTCGTGGTATCGGGACCCTATAGCCGCCGCGAGATCGTGGTCGACGGGGTGACCGGCCGTGCCGTTGCATCGCCCTAACCGCCACCGCGGTTTCACGCTGATCGAGGTGCTGGTCGCGCTGGCGATCGCGGGGCTCGTACTGGCGGCCGTCGCAGGTGTGTTCGGTACCGGCGTCCTCGGCCATGAGATCGCCGCTGACGCGAACATCGCGCTCGATTTGGCGGAGGAAAAACTGACCGATGCCGAGGCCGTCGCGACCGTGCGGCCGGGCCGGAACGGCGGCGTCTACGCTGGCCGCTTCGACTGGCAGGTCTCCATCGGGGCGTACGAAAACCGCGCCGAAGCGGCTGCCGCAACCAATCCGCCGTCCGGCGTGATGTCCTCCCCCACATTTCGCCTCTACAGGATAGAGGCATCCGTCGCCTGGCGCGACGGCCGGCATCGGCGGCAGCTCGCGCTATCGACCCTGCGTTTGCTGCCGGAGCCGCCATGAGCGAGACCGTGCGTCGCCGGGTTGCCGGCTTCACCTTGGTCGAGCTGCTGGTGGCGCTGGCGCTCGTTGGGATCGTCACGCTGCTGCTGGTCCAGGGCATCGGGCTGGCCGCGCTCGGTTTCGACCGAGTGTCCCGCGGCGCCGAGCGACTCGACGAAAGCCGCGGCGTCGATCAGGTGCTGCGCCGCACCCTTGGCTCCGCCGCGGCCGTGCACGGCAACGGCCCGGGGATCGGATTTTCCGGCGATGCGGTGCGGGTTTCTTTCCTGAGCCTAGTCGCCGATAGCGGCGCCGGTCTTTATCGTGTCGATATTGCTCTCGACGTGTCGAGCGGCGAACGCCGGCTGGTCGTGACCCGCCGCCTCGCCGCGCCTGGCGGCGAACCGCGGGCCGAGCTCAGCATCCTCGCTCGTGGTGTCAGTAGGTTTCGCATCGCGTATTTCGGCGTCGCCGCCCTCGGCGAGGAACCGGCGTGGCACGACCGCTGGGACGGGCTCGGCTATTTGCCGAATTTCATGCGGATCGAGCTTGATGCCGCAGGTGCGCCGGCGCGGCCGCCGCTGATCGTCCGGGTCTGGAATGCCGGCTGATCTGAAACAGCGCGGCTCGGTCGCGATCCTGGCGCTGTGGGCAATGGCGATTGTCGCGGTGCTGCTTGCCGCCGCCGGGGCGACCACGCGCAGCGAGGTGCTGATTACCGGCAACATGGTCGCGGCGAGCCGCACCCGCCATGCCGCCGAGGCCGGCACACAGCTCGGCCTCGAGCGACTGCTGCGCCGGCATTCGAGCGCCGACGCCACCTTTGACGGAACGCCCGAGCCTTGGCAGGACGGCTCGGTCCGGGTTGAGATCGCGATCTTCGACGAGGCCGGCAAGGTCGACCTCAACCTAGCGCCGGTCGAATTGCTTGCCGGGTTGTTCGCTGCGGTCGGTGAACCGCGCGCGACGGCGCTGTTGCTGGCCTGCGGCGTTATCGATTGGCGCGGCGAGACCGGCTCGGCCTGCCCGGAGCCGGCGGATGCCGCACCGCGCGTCCGCCGCCGCTTCGCAACCCCGGAGCAGTTGGTGCAACTCCCCGGTTTCGGCGAGCCGCTATATGACGCCGTCGCCGATTATGTGACGGTCGCGACCGGCGCTACGGCGATCGCGCCGCTGGTCGCGTCGTGTCCCGTTTTGCTGGCTGTGCCGGGCGCCACCCCGACGCTCGTCGACAGCTTCTTGCATAGCCGGCGCCAAGCGGATGTCACCACGCTGCCGCCGGTCGCCGGGCCGGTTCCGTACCTGATGGCAAGCCCCGGACGTGACTTCACGATTTCGGCGGTGGCGACAACCGCGGACCGTGCCCGGTTTCGTGCTGATCTGCAGGTGCGGCTGACCGAGCAACCGAGTCGGCCGTACGAGGTGATCGCGTGGCGGACCCCACCGGTCGATCGCGGCCGGGCAACAGCGGCGACGCCGCGCCGCGTTCCGTGAGAGCCGGATGGACCGGTCGCGCTGCTCTGCTAAGCTGCGGGTCGCAAAATGAGCATCGCCAGCGACCGCCCGTTGAAGACGCCGCGCGCCTCGGCTTGGCCGAGCCGGGCGCTGCGCTGGTGGCTCGGCGAGTTGCGCGCCGCCTGGGACGATGCCGTGCGGCGGCTGCAGGCCGGCGGCGCGGCCATCACCATCGAAGCGGGCGAGCGTTACTGGGTTCTGCGCCGCAAGCAGCGGCCGATCGGCCATATCGACCGCCACTCCTACGAGCATGATGAATGCCAGCAGATGTTGGCCGATGCCGTCGCTGCGGCCGGTGCTGGGGCCGTTCTTATTGAGATCCCGCCGGAGCGGGTGCTGAGCAAACTGGTTACCTATCCGTCCAGCGCGCGCGGCGAGCTCGACCGCATCGTCGAATTCGACTTTTCCCGACATTTCCCGTTTCCCGCCGAGCGGGTTCTGTACCGCCACCGGATTGTTCCGCGCACCGGCGCCGGCGCGGTGGGGGAGACCGGAACCCTCGCTGTTGAGATCGTGGCGGTTCCCCGCGAGGTGGTTGCGGAGATTTGCGGCGAGTTGGCCGCCGCCGGCTTGTCCCCGGCCGGAATTGGGCTGGTCGGCGCCACCAGCGCCGAGCCGTTGTTCCTGCCGGGATCGGCGATCCCGCAGAGGCGCCGCGCCGCGTCGCGCTTAAACCGCAGCCTCGTCTATGCGGTTCCGGCGATGGCAGTGGCGGCGCTCGTCTCCTGGCCGGCAGCACAGCAGGCGCGGCTGGCCGCGCTCGAACGCGACATCGCCGAGTTGAAGCCGCGCGCCGAGGTTGCGCTCAAGCAACGCGAGCGGCAGCAGCAAGAAACCGAGCGTCTCCGGGCTATCCTTGCGCTCCAGGGCGCCCGTCCCCCGCTGGTGCGGGTGCTCGACATGCTGAGCCGCGATTTGCCGGACGGTGCTTGGCTGCTCTCGCTGTCAGTCTCGGGCCGAGACATGGTTATGGATGGGCTGTCGCCCTCGGCGGCCGAGATAGCGCTGGCGCTGCAAAAGAGCGGCGCCTTCAAGGATATCGTCTTTCGGGCGCCGGTGACCCGCGAGGCGGCAAGTGGTCTCGAGCGCTTCCAGCTCGGCGCTGCCGTCGTCGAGGCCAAGCCATGATCCGCGCGATGCGCGGCATCAATGGCCGTGTCGCGGCGCTGGCGCTGCTGATGCTGCTGTTGATCGCGGTTTGGATCGGGCCTGCGGGTGCCTATCTCGGCCTGGTCCAATCAGGCAGCAATCAGATCGAGCGCCAGGCCGCGTTGCTGCAGCGTTACCGCGCGCTGGCCGAAGCCCCGCCCCAGAGCCAAGCTCCTGCCGCCTCCTTGTCAGCCGATCTAGTGCTGCCGGAACTTCCGGACTCGCAGACGGTCGCCCGCTTGCAGGAGACGCTGAAAGCGGCGGCCAGTGCGGCGCAGGTGCAGGTTCAGGGATTTCAGGTGCTGCGTGCCGAATCGCTTCCGGGCGCCGTCAAAATCGGTGTCCGACTGCGCGGCAGCGGCGATGTCGCCGCGCTCGGCCGGCTGCTCTATGCGGTGGAAGCGGCGCGCCCGTTGCTGATGCCCGACAACCTCCAAGTGCAGGGTCGTGCCGCCGCAGTTTCGGGATCGGAAGCGGGGCCGGTACCGCTCGAGTTTCAGTTCGACGTCTCTGCCTTCAAGGCCGGAGCGTCATCGTGAAATTGCCGCCCTTGCCGCGGCTTCGGCTCGAGCACTTGCTCGGTGCGGCGCTGGCGCTGTTCGCGCTTTTGGCGCTGTGGCCATGGTTCGCGCCGGAAGCCGGTTCCGCGCCGCCTCCGGGGAAACCGGCCCCGGCGCAACCCGAGCTCTCGGCTTTGCCACCGCGCTCGGCGTTCTCCGCCATCGTCGATCGGCCGCTGTTCTCGCCGACACGAAGGCCGGTGCCCGGCGCTGCCACCGGTGGGAAGGGCATCGAGACGCGCTATCAGTTGCTCGGGCTCGTCGTCTCGGAAACCGTTCGGCGCGCTTGGTTGGCCGATGGAGCTCGCCATTTCGAGCTTGGCGAAGGCGACAAACTCGATGGCTGGACCGTGGCGCGGATCGAGCAGGACCGGCTGGTATTGACCTCACCCTCGGGTCAGGCCGTACTCGCGCTGCGCACGCCGGCTGAAGAACCGAGCAAAGAGGCGACGCAAAAAGGGACGCCTCAGCCCGCCCGTCAGTGATGGGCAGCGACGAACTCCGCCTTTGCAATCGCTCGATGCAGGGCCAGCCGCTGCGCCACATTCAGCGGTCGGTGCTGCCCGACCAGCAGCTTGCCTTCCGGTGATATCCGCAATTTCGCGACGAGCGCCTTCAGATCGACGATCATGTGGTCGAAATTGCGCCCATCGAGGGTCCAGTTTCGCACCGGACCGCTGTCGAGATGAATGAAACGCGATTGTGGGTACCAGCCGACTCCGCCGCGCTTCATCTTGCGCGCCGTCTCCATCGCGTCTTCGAGCCGGTCCGATAGCGAGATGTCGAGCGCACGGCCATAGATGTGCTGGCTGTTGTCGGCGACGCCGAAGGTCGTGCGCGCGAGCATCTCATTGGTCTCGCGGGTGCGGTAGGCCGACAGCACGGTGGCGCGGGTCTGGCCGACCGCGTCTAGGACGTCGCCGAGGAAATCGAGCACCGCGACGTCGATCGGCCGCTTCTCGCCGGAATGGAAGTCCCGCAGAAAGACGGCCAATTCGTCCATGACCGTCGCGATCGGCCCGTTATCGTCGCGATACGTGCCGTCGAAGGTCTCGCCGGTATGGGCATTGACGAGGCGCAGCCGACGCGCCACAGGCGCCGGCACAGCCTTCGCCTGAAGCGGGGCCGCGAGCGCGCCGCCGAGCAGCGCCAGAAACAGCCGCCGGTCCATCAACGGGGATATAAATGCAACTCAACGGTCGAGGGAAGCGTGCCTATCGCCGCGCCGGGACGAAATCCTCGTTTCTGACGCGGTCGGTGACGAAGTACGGCCGCCCGTTCACCATATAGAGCTGCTTCATCTCGGCGAGCGTAAACGGGCGCGAGCCGATCCGGCCGAAGATCGCGATCTGGTGTCCGGTCTCGTCGACGCCGCGGTCGCGCTCAAGCCCTCGCGACAGCGATAGCGCCGGCGAGCTGGTCGGGTACCAGGCGACCAGCTCGGGCTTCGGTTCGGGCGAGAAGCCGTAGAAGTTCGGCTGGCTCACCGGCGACATCAGCTGAATGACCTTGAGGCCATTGGCGCCATCGGCGACATAGGCGAACAGCGACGCGTTGGTCGCCGCGACGACAACATCGCGGGCATCGTTGAGCTTTCCGTCGGCCGTGTAGTTCATGTACAGCCGCGGCTGGTCAGGGCGTTCGACATCGATAATGGCGAGCCCTTCGCGCCCATCGGCCACGTAGGCGTAGGTGCGCGACACGAACACGCTGTGGGCGTCGGCGAGCGGCACATGGGCGCTCGGCAGCATGCGCGGATGCAGCGGATCGGTGATGTCGACGATATCGAGCCCGCCGGCATCGGCAATGAACAAGTACCGGAACTGCACCGCGGTCGCGCGCGGATCGGCAACGGGGATTACCGCCATCACTTTCGGGTGCAGCGGATCGTCCATATCGAGTTCAACGACCCCGGCATCGGCGCTGACGTAGAAATGCGTCCCCGCGATTGTAACGTGCCGGGCGCCATTGAGAATGCCGCCCTCGTTCCAGGTCAGGGCGCGAGTGAAGAAATTGTTGCGCGGCTCCTGGTCCTGCAGCGTATTGACATTGGTCAGGATCAACCCTTCGACCGCATCGGTGATGTACGCGTAGTTGTAAATCGGGTGCATCACCTGTTCTTCGTTGGCGCCGCGCATCTCGGCGCCGTAGTTGTGCGTCGGGTCGAGCGTCTGGTTGAGCCCGGCGTTGCGCATCGGGTTGATCGGCTGGTTCGTCGGCAGCGCGACGCAGGTTGCGTTCTCCGAGGCGATATGCGTGTCGTGCCCGAGTGACGAGAACGGCGCAGTGATGATGCGTTCCGAAGTCCCCTTGTTGGCGACGCTGGCGACGTCATAGGCACGCATCCCACGCGGGCCCTCGGCGACGTAGAGATACTCGCCGCGAAGCTGCAGGCACCGAGCCGCCAGCGAGCCGTGGCCATGCGCCTCCTTCAGCTCGCGTCCGTTGGCGACGTGTGCGTTGAAATAATCCGGATAGGCGTAGCGGTGCAGATAGCTGCCGATAACCGCCTGCGGCTCCTCCCATTCAGTGACTCGCACGGCTTCGATATCGTGGTCCTCTCCGACATAGGCGTCATAGCCGACAAAATTGACGAAGTTGGTCCCGAGCATTAGCAGCTGCGCCATGATCGCGTTGTTGTCGTTCTTGTCGGAGATATGGCAGTCGGTGCAGGTCTTGGTTTCGGTGCGACGCTCGGTATGTGGGTAGTGCGCCGAAAAAGCTTGGCTCGAATAGCCGGCGGCCGACACTGGCGGCTGCTGCACATAGATGTGCTCGCGATTGATGTTTGTCGATGACAGCACCAGCGCCGAGCGTGATGCGATTGGCGCGATCTCGTTGTTCTTGACCGAGCCGGCGCGGCCGAGCTGGAACATGTCCTCGCGCGCAACCTCGGGATTGTACGTCGCGAAATTGCGGGTGATGCCACCTTCATAGCGGTGCCGCTCGGTGTGCTGGTTCGCCTCGATCGGCAGATGGCAGCCGGCGCAGCTCGTCGTCCACGACAGATGGCAGGTGAAGCAGGCCATGTCGTCTTCGTGGTGGGCGAGTTCCTTCTCGGGGATGCCGGGCCCCCATTTCATCGAGGCGCTCTTCGACATCAGCTTGGCCCGAGCCGCGAGCGGGTTGTAATTCGGATTGCCCGGGGTGACCGTGTCCTTGACCAGTTTCATTTCCCATTCAAGGCCGGGATAGACGGTCGAGCGCTGGAACAGCTTGCCATCACGCCACTCGAAGCGGGCACGGCCGTCGGCATTGCGCAACAGTGCCAAATCGGTGCCGCCCGGCGGCGCCGCTGGTCCATGTGTCTTCAGGTCGGGGTAGCGCGTCGCACTGCCGTGGCAATCGGCGCAGGTAATCTCGATCGCCGCCTGGACCTCGTCATACATATGCCCGTTGCCATGCGCGTCGTTCGAGAAGTGGCAATCGACGCACTGCATGCCGAAATCGAGGTGGATCGAATCGAGGTGCACCGCCTTCTTGAACTTCTGCGGGTCACTGGGCGGGATGATGTTGTTTTTGTCGTCGAGCAGATTGCCTTTTCGGTCACGCTTGAAGATCGCTCGGAAGTTCCAGCCGTGGCCGTGATAGTCGGCGAACTGCGTATCGTTGATCTTTGGATTCAGCTCGCTGACATCGGCGCTGAATTTCGGGTCCGCCCAATTGCCCCGCACGACAGCCCCCTCGGGGTTGCGGTCGTAAGCTGCCCGCATCTCCGCGTCGGTCGGATAACGCTGGTGCTTTGGCCACATCTGCGGTGCAGCGGTCTCGTAATCCCACATCGTGTAGCCGAGCATCGAATTGATGAATAAGTTCGGCTGGTGCATGTGGCAGATCATGCATTGGCTGGTCGGAATCGCGACCGTCATCTTGTGCTGCAACGGGTGCCCGGCTTCGCCGTGCCGGATCGTCGGGTCGATGCTGGCGCTGGTGCCGCGGTTGCCGAACACGCCGTACGGACCCGACTGGTTGACGTCGCGCGAATTGGCGTAAACGACATGGCAACCGGCGCAGCCCGAATTGCGGTAGTCGCCCGGGTTGTCGTTGGTGCCGAGGAACCACATCGTCGGGTCGTTGAGGCGCGTCTTGGTGATGTTGAGGATCGGGATCGAGACGCGCAGGCCGGTCGCGGGGCCGCGGTTCGATTGCCGCAGATCGGGGCGGCCTGGTTCGTCCAGCCGCTGAATTTCGCCGGTCGAGTTGGGATTGCCGATTTCCGGGAATTCGGGGTTGATGCTGCGGCCGCCCCGCTCGAACACGCGGAACACATCACCCGGCGGTACCGTCTCCCAGCTCGGCAGCGGGAAAATCTGCGCCGCGATGCCGTGCTTGCGCAGCTGCTCCGGAGTCATCTTTTCCGGGGTTACCAGCGAAGCGGCCTCGCCGTCATGGGTATAGGCCTCGCCGAGCACGCTGTGCTTCAGCGGCAGGATGCCGTTGTTGTAGGCGCCAGCAGCCCAGAACATCGCGGTCGTCGACATCAGGCTGCGTTCGGCGGCGGCGATCGTCGTGAGATGACAGGCGCCGCAGGATTCGCGCGCGACGCGGTAATCGCTCGGATTGAGGAAGCGGACGAATTCCGGCGATTCTTTATTCAGCAGCGCGTAAGTGCGGGGTGGCTTGGCACCGGATGGGTAGTTCCACAGTTCGGGATTGCGCGGATGCACATGCGCGGCATCGAGCGCCTGCCTGTATTCAGTGCTGTTGCGCGGCGCGCCACGCGCAACGAACACCGCGGCATTGCCGCCGTGGCAATCGGCGCAGCCGAGGATCACGCCCGGACTGGTGTGCATCGTCACCGAATCGGTGGTCGTGTGGCAACTCATGCAGCCGGCGCTCTTGAGGTCTGCCTCGGCCTGCGATTGCGTCTTCGGTGCCGGCGGCGTCTCCGCCAGTTTCATCTCTTCGGCGAAAGCGGGCGCCGCAAGGAATAGCGAGACGAGAACCGCGAACAAGATGCGAGGCATGTGCTGCATTCGGCTTCCGCTTCTCAATACGCGACCAGGACGTTCGCCAGCACAGCGAACAGGAAATTACTGCTGCCGAACAGCTTGGCCCCGCCTGCTGTGTTGAACAGGGCAGCGGTGCCGTCGCCGGGCAGCAACACCGAACCGGACAGCCGCAGGATGACGTTCTGGCTGAACAGCGGCCGATAGGTCAGCGCCGCCGATAGGTCGTAACCCAGCGAGTCCGGAATGTTTGCCTGGTGCCGCAGGAAGTCGAGCGGCGCGGTGGTGGCAAAGCGCAGATAGTTGAAATTCGTCGACAGGCGCAGTTCCGGCAGGATATCGAAATCGGTGCCGATGCCGACGAGGAACAGCCCCGGATTGATGAAGTTCGATTGACCCTCGGTCTTCGACGAGCGGAGGTCCGCGAGGACGCCGTTCGGCGTGTTCAGTGCAACGCCGCCACCGCCGATCAGCGGGATGGTTTGCCTAATCCAAAAACTGGTGTCGGCGCCGGCGAACTGCGGGTTCTCGTTGATTGCATCGAAGCCGCCGATGTGCCCGCTCTGCGGATGCTTTGCGCCGCTCTGGTAAAGGCCTGACAGCCGCACCCGGATCCAGTCGAAATCCATCGACGGCTCGGCCGCGGCGAAAAACCCATTGATATTTGCGCCGTGGTTCTGCGGGTCCGGGCTGAACTGGTTATGGCTGATATCACCGATGGCCCAATATGCCGAGGTGGTCAGATTAAACCGCCCAAAATGACCGTCACCGTTGTAGCCGAGATAATTGATCCCATAATTGTAGCCGCGGTTGTCGCCGATTTGCGCCGGCCGCACCAGAAAGCCGTTCTCGTCGTAGTAAAGCGAACCGCCCTCGTAGTTATTGTTGCGGATATACGTCACCTGCGATGTGAAGCCCTGCACCGGCAAATCCTGGCGGAACAGGTTGACGATGAAGACGTCGTCCTTGCGCGGCGACTTCACGACATTATTGAGTCCGCTGTTGGTGTCCTTTTCCAACCGGCGGAAATAGGCGAGGTTGTACTGCCAGCGATTGGCGTCGCGATCGCCGAACAGGCGGACACCGAGCTGCTGATCCTGGAACAAGAAGCCGCGGAAATCCGAGTTGAATGGCTGTATCCCGACCCGGAACGAGTCGAAGTCGAAATATTCGGAAACATTGCGGATGTGGTAGTCGACGAACGCTTCCTGCAGTCCGACAAAGACATTGTCACGGACCGTGCCGTTGGCCGGATTGATGTTGATCAGCCCGACCTCGCCGACTTCGGTGTGGTTGAAGTTAAAAACCGGTGTGATTTTGAACTCGAGTTCAGGCGGCTTGTAGGCGGTGTCGCCTTGGAATAGATCGAGGCTCAGGATCACATTTTGATTGAACAAGATGCGGCCGAAACGGCCGAACGTGTTGTGCTCGTTGGGCCTGGCCGTGTAGGTGGGTGCTACGCCGACCGGGATGCGGGCGGGCTCATATATTGAGTCCGAGATGGCTTCGAGGTTGAAAAACCAATCGTCGCCAAAGATCGGCTTGTCGCCCTTAAGCGTGCTGGTGTTGTAAGGGTCGAGCCAGTTCTCGGGCCGGCCGAGCGCGTCAAGAATGCGCCAGCGGTCCGGCACCGGCACATTGCCGCCCTTCTCCATCGGCTGCGGCGCCGGCAATGCACCAGGGTTCACGATCGGCTCGGCCGCGCTCGGCGGCGCCGGCATTCCCGGCCCGCGGCGACCCCGGCCCGTCAACTCGGCACCCATAACGCGTTCCATGCCCTGACGGTAGCGCAGCCAATAATCCGATTCGGCGCGCGCCTGCGCCGCCATGGCGCGCAATGCATCGTCGGGCAGGGGCCGCTTTAGCACACGCTCCAATTCGGCGCGCACCGCGGGTGTGGTCAGTGCCCGCTCGAACGTAGCTGCGTCGGCGCTGGTGCCGCGACTGAGCTCGTCGGCCATACGGGCCTGCCCGCGGATATCGTCGGGCCGAATCCCAACTGCCAGCGGCGGCGGCCCTGGCATCGCCGGTGGCGGTACCGGCTCGGGCGGCGGCGCAGCCGCCAGTGCGGGCAACAGCATCGGTACGAGCGTCAACGCCAGCACGGCCGCTAATGCGCGCCGCGATGCCACCGGGCGCATCGCAATGCCCCTCAACATGGGTTTTGTACGTTTGAGTTGAGGAACGGCGCGGCAGGGCAGTTGACATAGCGCAGGTGTATGCCCAACGGCGCTAGCTGGTCGTCTCGGATCGCCGCTGGCGCGTTCGCGAGCGTGCTCGGCCCGTTCTGGAGGCCGAGAAAGCTGATCATGCTGTCCTGCTGAATGCCGTCGCCGGAGATCCCAATGCCGCCGACCAGCGTGCTGCCGCGGTAAACTGGAAACCCGCCGGAGAAAATCTGCAGCCCATTGGCAAGCTGGGTCTTGCCACCCGAAACCGGCGGCAGTTCGGGAAGGCCGCCGATCCCGATGAAGGCGCAGCCTTGCGGTGGCGCGGGTGCGCCGCCGACCCCTTCCGCGACAATGTCTTGCGCGACCAGATCGAGCTGCAACCCGGTCGAGAACAGACTCCACCGCGAAAACGGCACGCTCAGCGAGCCTGGGCCATTGGCGTCAATACCGTCGGGATAGAATGGGCGTGCAACGTCTCCGACGCCGACCTCGGACCAGGCAATCCCGTCGGAAAAGACCGTTGGCTCAATCAGCGTCCGGGAGCGGTTGATGTAATCGGCAAAGGAGCCGGTGATGGTGTTGGGCGGGCCTGTGCTGATCGAGGGCGCAGTGATGCCCAGGATCTTGGCGGCGGCATCGGTGCGCGAGAAAAACACCGCCGAGCGGGCTTTCTGCCGCGACACATCGGCACCGAAGACCGGTGCATCAGGGGTGCGCGCCTGCGCCAGCACGTTGCCGTCCAGATCGACGATCGTCACCGTGACCTGGGCGAAGGTGTTGGTCGGGCTGCGAATGCCGGCGCGCGTTATATAGGCGACATTGAGAGTGCTCGTCATTAGCGCCTGCGCCTCGGCCGCGGTGATCGCGTTCCCGGCGGGCACCAATCCGTTCGTCGGTGCGTAGAGCACGTTGCCGGCGCCGTCGGTAAAGACGTCGGAGGTGAACGTCGTACCCGGGTACAGTACCGGGCCGATCGTTCCGTCCGGCGTGATCCCGGAAGCGGGATCGCCAAAGGTCAGGCCCGCGATTGCGGTATGGCCGGCCGCCGGTCCAGCAAAATAACCGGGCACCGCTACCTGGGTGAAAGATCCCTTCGCGGCAGGCGTGGTGGCAAAATTCGAGGGCGTCGCGTCGGTATAACGGAAGGTGATGCCGTTGATTGCGATGTTCGAGGCCTGGATATCAGGCGGCGGTGTAAAGCCGTTCTGGCCGGCGAGCGCGATGACCTCGTCATTGTCGATGTTTACATCGAAAATGTTTGGATCAAACGAATAGATAGCCGTCGTCATTACGCCGATGCCGCCGGCCAGCACGCCATTTTTGTAAAGCGGCAGCCCGCCCGAACTCGGAGTGAAGCCTAAGGGGGAGCGGTGCGGGCCGGCATTGGTGCCGCCTGGCACCGGCGTTGTCAAAAGCGTCCCGCCGGCCTGATTCACGCCCGTTCCGCCGGTGGCGACCCCGGCGGCGATGGTATTGAAATCCGAGCACGCCAACTGGCTGAACTGAGTTCCGAACAGCGGGCCGCCTGGGGTATTGGCGATCCCTGGATTAAAGTGTTCCTGCAGGATTTGGTTGGCGGTGCGGGTGGTGAAGGCGTTCCCGTTTGACGAGAGGTAGGCGCCGGTCAACGCTTTGGCGATCGCCGCCAGCGTCGTCGGGATAATCCCCGGCGGTACGGCCGCCCGATTTTCCAGCCCAGCGCCGATATTGCGGCCCGTATCGATCGTAAACGTTGTCGGCGCGCCCGGCATCTGCGTCACGGTCAGGACATTGCCGACACGATCCACGACCGCGATCGTCGCCGGCGTGCCGCGCGCCGTCGCTTCGTTGATTGCCTGCAGCACCGCGGTATTGACGTCGGCTTCGGTCAAATTCGGGGTAGTGCCGGCCACCGGGGCATTCGGCGCAGTCGCTGTCGGTGGATTATTGACGCCCTGGCTGCTGGCTCCGCCGCTGCCGCCACCGCCGCAGCTTCCCGGCGCCGCACATGCTAGTGCCAGCAAGGCGATCGTCGCGCGGAATCCCGGGCGCGCCAAGATTTTCGCCAGTCCGGTCGCGCTAGCAGCTCCAGCCCGCATGGTCGGTCCCCCTAAAATCTTCCCCTCACCGCGCATTTGGGGCGCGGCGTCTTTTCTAGTGCGTCGCGGCCGCGTTCTCGCGCATCACCCCAAACTCGTTACGATGGAATTTGTGACAAGTTGTACAGGTAGAAGCTGCGCGCACGACGGCCTTCTGGCCGCCATGGCAGCCGGTGCATTTGTCGATTCCCGGAATATCGAGTGGCTCCGGCACCGCCGCAGTCAAGCTGATCTGGCCAAGTTGGGCGAGCGGCACCTGGCTCTCGGCTCCCCGGCGCTGGTGACAATCGCCGCATAGCATCGCCGAATGGCGCGAATGGTCGAATTGGGCCTGCGGCAGGAAGCGTGATTGCAGCAGCACCGGCGCGATGAAGTGCGGTCGCTCGCCGGTGGCAACCGCGGCCGGGATCATCTTGGCTGTCTCGAAGGCACCTTGCGGCCCGGTGCCGTAGTGGCAATAGCCGCAGCCGCGCTTGTCGTCGAAAATGACGTTCCGCAACGCCGCCTCGGCCTTCTGGCTGATCTGGGCCTGCGCGGTTTCCGGCGCTTGGAGGCCCGGCGCGGGCGCTCCGGCGGCCCGGCGGAACGTTGCCGGCTCCGCCCCGCCGCCGCCCTGCAGCGACTTGGCGGCATAAAAATTCCAGACGGCGGCGACGATGCCGGCATCGTCACCATGCGGCACCTGGCCCTTCGGCCACGGCAGGTCGGTGCCTTCGAACACCAGATCGTGCTCGTGGCAGGTCTGGCAGTTCTCCTTGTACTTGACCGGCTGGAACCCGAGTCCGCCCGGCTCGGCACGGTGGCAATCGGCACACGCCATTTGCTTGTAGTTCAGCGCCGGGAACCCGCCTTTGACGAGGTGGGCGGCATGAGAAAACTTGAGCCCGGGGCGGTCGATCGGCGGCGGGTTGCCTCCGAGTTCGACCCGCTCGACTTTCCCAGCTACGGCATCGGCGACCACCGTTGCACGGAACTGTGGATGCCCGTTCGGGAAGCCGCCGACGTTGCGATACGCTGATTTCGGCGCCTTGTCGGTCAGCGAGCTATGGCAGTCGAGGCAGAAGCCGTCTTCGCGGATGACGGTGCCGCGGATGCCCCGGTGCTCCTCGTGGCAATGGACGCAGCCGGTATCGGCAAGGCGGGTACGCAGTGGGCCGATATCGGACTTCGCCGCGACGTGGTTCGCGACCGTGCTGTGACAGGCGAGGCAGGCGTTGTCGGAAACCGAGGTGAAGGATTTCTCGTGGCAGCTCGTGCAATTTGGCGCGAAAAAGCGATGGGTATTCGAGATGTCGCCGATATTCCACGACAGCGCCGCCACCGCGACCGGACCGACGTGGCTCGGCTCGTCTTTCTGCCAAGGGGCGATGAACCCGGCTCCGTACAGCACGACCGGCGCAACCAGGAACAGCAACGCCACGACCACGGCGCCGACCCAGGCGGACGAACGCTTGCTGAGGCCGCTGGCCTGGAGACCGATACGGGCGTGGCGGCGGAGTCGGTCGAGCGCGTCGCCGAGCGGCTGCGTCAGCTCGACCGACAATGCCGCATCGAAGCCTGCCGGCGGTTCCGCAATCTCGATGTGGTAAGGGCCGAGATCGATCTTGTCGCCCGGCGCAACCGTCGTGGTTTCGACCGCTTGTCCGTTTACGCGCAGCGGCGTGGTGCCGAGCTTCTCGACAACCAGCCGGCCGTCCTGCTGGAGGAGCGCCATCGCGGACAGACCGATGCGGATATCGGTCAGCGGCACGTCGTTGTCGGTGCCACGACCGAATTGCACTCGATCGCCGCTGACCCGATTGGCGCGGTGCATCAGGGCGGCGCCGCGGCGGGTCAGTGTGGTGATCTCGACGTCCATGTTCTCGCCTGCCGCTCGTGCCGAGGCGCTACTTAGCCTCGGATCGCCAAGGGGATGAAGAACAATACTGATAGAATATGGGCAAACAAGGCCGCCAAAAGCGCGAATGTGATCGGCACGTGTATATAAAGCCACACATCCATCATCGCCTTGTAGCTGATGTCGGTGCGGATCTGATGCAGCTGAGCCCGCTTGTCGTCGAGCAGCAGGTGCACGCGCCGGTAGGCCTCTTCCAGCTCTGGAGTGACGTTCGCCTCCGCCGCCGTCACCCCTTGGAGTGCCGCCTCGGTGGCGCAGCCCGGGTACTTGCCGCTGATCTGGCGCCACGGCGAGCCGCCGATGTCGGTCGTCTCGACCGCTCGCTCCACCAGCGTCGCGGTCGCATCGTCGAGCGGCACCGCGGCATTACGCAGCTCGTCATTGATCCCGGCAATGTGGCTTAGCATCTCGTGCGTTGTCAGATTGCCGCGGTTCTCGGTCATCAGCCGCGGGTAGCGGACGTACGAAACAATGCCGAACACGCCGCTTGCGATGACCAGGCACATCAGCACATAGGCGAGCGTGTGCACATTCCAGCCAAAGCTGAACCCGGTATGCAGCGTCGCGACGACGATCAGCGCCAAGCCGAGATAGACATGCGCCGACAGCCGCGACACCAGGCGACCGTGCAGGTCGAGGTAGCTGCGCTTGCGGTAGCCGAACCACGTCAGCCAAACGATCAGGCCGGCCCCCGCGATGCCGAGGATATAGCCGGCCCAGGTGCCGCCATAACGGGGCCCATAGGGTTCGTCGAGGATATAGAGGAGGATCGAAGCGAGGATGATGGCGAAACAGATCTTTAGCCAGCGGAAGCTGTCGTAGACCAGAAAGGATTGGTGCCGTTGGACACCATCCGGACCAGCCGCGGCGCCGGTGGAGAGCTGTTCGCCAACGCTCATTGCTGCGCTTGCCTCATGACCTCGATGAACTGCGAGGGGTCGACGCGGATTGCGGCGCCGGTCGGGCAGGCGCGCACGCAGGCGGGTCCGCCTTCGATGCCCTTGCACATGTCGCATTTGACCGCGTGGCGCGAACCCGTGCGGGCGGCAACGTTCTCGGGCGATTTGTCTTCGCCTGGTCCATAGCCCATGCCGAACAGCAGCCAGCTCCACAGTCCCGGCTTCGGTGGCGGCGGCGCGGCCAGCTGGATCACGCCATAGGGGCAGTTGCGCTCGCAATTGCCGCAGCCGATGCACTGATCGAAATCGATCCACACCTCGCCGTTCGGCGAGCGGTGGACGGCATCGGGCGGGCAGTCGCTCATGCAATGCGGGTCTTCGCAATGCCGGCACGAGGTCGGCACGTGCAGCATGTTGAAGGTCGGCCCCGCCTCGCGATTGAGCCGGCTGATGCCGTGATGGGTCTCGGCGCAGGCCTTCTCGCAATTGTCGCAGCGCACGCACAGCGATTCATCGATCAGCAGCACGTTGGTAGCCTCGCCGAGGCCCTGCCGCACCATGAAGTCGATCTTGTCGCCGCTCTCCGCACCGGCCTGCAGCTGATCCTGTTCGGCCAGATGCTGTTCGAGCTTGTGCGCGACCGTCCTGTGCAATTCCGGGTCGTTTTCGAGCAGCGAGCGGAAATGCGTACTGTCCATGCGGATCGCTTCGGTCGCGATCGCCGCCTTGACCGTCGCGCTGCGCGGCCGATGCGTGATCATCGCCATCTCGCCGACATAGTTGCCGGCCGGCAGATAGGCGAGCACCACGTCCTTGCCGCCCTTGCGCACCGAGACGGTGACCGAACCCTTGCGGATCAGATAGACCGCGTCATCGGTTTTGCCTTCCTCGATCAGCGTGTCGTTGCGCTTGAACTCGACCACCTCGGCGGTTTCGACGACATCCTTGAGCAGCGACTCGTCGACATGCGGCGCGAGATAGGTCTTGATCTGCCGGATCACCGCCGCGGAATCGAGGATCCGCTTGATCTCCGGCACGGAGCGGACGAGCTTCACCATCGTATTGCGGTCGACTTCGAGCAGCAGCGACGGCTTTGTCGCAACCACCGCGGTGGTGCGCCGCCGCCCGGAGATCAGCGCCATTTCGCCGAAGAACTGGCCGGTGCAGAGCCGCACCAGCTCGCTCGGGTCGGCCGGGTTGATCTGAATCCCGACCTCGCCGTCGAGCACAGAATAGACGGAGTTGGCGAATTCGTTCTTCGCGAACACGACATCGCCAGGCTTCGGCTGGTGCACCGTCGCATGCACCAGGAATTCGCGGATCTGCAGCGGCGTCATCATCGCATAGAGCGGCAGCCTCTCGCGGATCGCGTTGACCAGCTCGCTTACCGTCATTTTGACGCCGGCGGCGTCGATCTTGCCTTGCAGCAGCGGCTCGTCGGCCGGCGGGATCATATTGCCGAGGATGTACTCGACGACCTCGTAGCCCTGATTGAGGCAGTGCTTGATCAGCGGGTGCCCTGCCAAGGCGCCGACCACGTAGAGCCCGGGAACCGACGATTCATACGTGTCGGACAACAGCGGAAAGGCGGTCGGGCTGTCGTTGGGAAAGGCGATGCCGCACGCTTCGATGAACTTGCGCGGCGGCAACGCGCCGATGCGCGCGATGATCCGGTCGCAGACCACCCGTGTCGCCCCGACGGTGTTCTCCAGGATCAGGCATCCGGGCTCGATCTGGCGTGGTTCCGAGCCGCTCAGGTGCAGCACATCGCCGCGGCTGATCGCGGCTTCGATCAGGGCGGCATTGTCCGGCTTGGCGCGCGGGAAATCCTGCACCCGGTTGACCAGCGACACGCGATTATTCGCTGCGAGCGCGAGAGCGTTTTCGATCCCGGCGTCGCCGGTCCCGATCACCACGATTTCCTCGCCGCGGTACTCGTCGGGGT
>DATARH010000029.1:0-2795 GCA_036264235.1 Allostellaceae bacterium | reverse complement strand
GTTGGATCGTCAAGACCATGCGCAGCTCGTCAGAACGTCGGCTCCAGAACAGCGCCTGACCACGGTCGATCGACTGACCGTACGCCGCCCGCGCGGGTTCGCCGACAGCTTTGCAGAATGACGCCAGCACCTGGTCGGCCTCGCTGCCCAATGCCAAGACATAATCGATCCTCTGCAGCGCCTCGGTGGCGACGTGGTCGGGCTGCACCGTAACCAAGATATTGGCGGCAAATTCTTGGGGCAGAATAAGCGAAACGCCGTTCCAGGCCGAGGGCAACAAGTGGTGGGCCTCGTCGATCACCAGCCAATGCGGCCGTGCCGTCTCGGCGCGAAGCTGCGACAGGGCCGGCATCAATTCCGCAAGAAAGCGAGGCCGTTCGGCAATATCGACCCCGAGGAGGTTCGCCACAACGTTCTCCTCGGGTTTGTGGAGAAGCTCGACAATTTCGGGCATACGCGGTGGTGACTTGGCATCGCCCAAGATCACAGCGCCTTCGAGATCGGCGTAATCACCCTCCGGGTCGATCACGCAAATCTGGAAGCCGCGTTCGATGATGTTCTCGATGAGGCCGGTCGCTGCGGTCGACTTGCCCCCGCCGGATGTGCCGGTGATCAGCAAGCCGCCGCATTGCGGGTGCAACCTGACCGGTTCGCCTTGCATGTCGCGCGCAATCTCGACGGTCTGACGCTCTATCCCAGGAGCGATTTCGGCGAGATCGCCCTCGAGAATACGGCGTATCGTCTCGACCACCCCGTAACCGCGAGGCGCGCTCGTCACGATCTCAGCGTCCGCTTTTACCATCGGCAGCGCGTTGGCAACCGCCACGGCGCAGCCGCACGCACGCAGAAACGCATGGTCGTTTTCCGCATCGCCGATCCCCACGACATTGAGCGGCGACAGTTGAAGTCGCGTGAGCGCGGCAGCCAGCCCGCTCGCCTTGTTGACACCCGCGGGGAGCACCATGACCGCCCCCTTGTTGAAGACGATCTGCAGCTCGAGCCCGAGGTCGCGAATCGTGTCCAGGACGATCTTTTCATTCGGCTCCCAGGTCGCAACAATGCTGCGGCCGACCGAGAGCGGAGTGACATTGCGTCGCCGCAGTTCCTCGACGAAGAGGGGAGGGGGCTCCTCGCCGAGCGGAATTTCATCCCCCGTCGCGGGGTCGACGAGCACCGCCCCGTTCTCGACGACCGCCGCGTCGAACAGGTCGAGGTGCGGGAACACGCGCCGCAGATCCGGCAGTTCCCGCCCAGTGACCAGGATCAGCTTGCGGCCGGATTGCCGGAACGAATGCAGCGCCGCGACAGTCTCTTCGGCAACCAGACCGTCCGCCGCGAGGGTGCCGTCGTAATCGGTCGCTAGGGCGACGAAGTACATCGCAGCGA
Source organism: Allostellaceae bacterium (assembly GCA_036264235.1). GTDB lineage: Bacteria > Pseudomonadota > Alphaproteobacteria > ATCC43930 > CGMCC-115725 > DATARH01. The sequence continues at coordinate 1,409 of DATARH010000029.1, read as the reverse complement.
TCAGAAGTTGAGAACAGCAACTCTCGAACAGCCGCCCAACTGAGGCTGTTCCGGTGTCACAAAATCTTAACGGCGCTGGCGTGCACGTCTACGTGGCCGCAAGGCGAGGCTCGATCACCCGGCTGCGCCGGCGCGGCGGGCCGCCGGCGAGGATCTGGACGACGCCGGCGCCGAAGCCGATCAGCACGCCGGTGTGCCAGGCATGGTCATAGGATCCCGTCATGTCGAAGATCAGCCCGCCGCCCCAAGCGCCGAGCGAGGATCCGACTTGATGCATGACGAAGGCGATCCCGAGCAGGGTCGCCATGTAGCGGGTGCCGAACATTTCGGCGACCAGGCCGCTGACCAGCGGCGCCACGCTGAGCCACAGCATGCCCATCGCTGCCGCGAAGACGAGCGTGCTGGCCGGCGTCGGCGGCATCACGAAATAGGCCGTGAACACCAGTGCGCGCAGAATGTAGAGGAGCCCGAGCAGGATATGCTTCGGGTACCGCCCGCCGAGCCAACCGGCCAGGAGCGAGCCGACGCAGTTCATCCCGCCGATTACGGCGAGAGCTTCGGCGCTCAGCATCGGGTCTTGGCCGCAGATCGCCAGATAGGTCGGCAAATGGGTGGTCAGGAACACGAGGTTGAGGCCGCAGACGAAATACGCCCCGGACATCACGAGGAAAGGGCGGTGACGCGCCGCCCGGCCGATCATCTCGCGCATCGATGTCTTCGCGAAGCCGGCTCTCGGCAACTGGTCGGCGCCGCCGGCCAAAAAGGCCGCCGGCAGCATCACGGCGGCGAGAATGAGGAAGAACAGCACGCCGATCTGCCAGGTTTGCCGAGCGAGCAGGGCTTGGGTGGTGAGCGGAACCAGCAGCGTACCGAGCGACCCGGCGGCCGATACGATGCCGAGCACCTTGCTGCGCCGCTCTTCCGAGACCGCCCGCGCCACCGAGGTCAACGCCAGCGAGGAGGCGGTGCACGACAGCGCCACGCCGATCAACCCGCCGGAGACGATCAGCGCCGGCGCACCTCCGGCCGCCGCCATTACGGCGAGCCCGAGGACGTAAATCGCGGCGCCTGCCATCATAGTCCCGCGTAGACCAAAACGATCGGCCATCGCGCCGACTGGAGCTTGCGACAATCCCCAGACGATGTTCTGGACCGCAACGGCCTATGTGAAATCAGCCGCCGTCAGCGCTATGTCGCGCGTCACCGGGGTCAGGAAAAGGCCGAGGCTCTGGCGTATTCCCATCCCGAGACTGAGGAGCACCCCCGCTCCGATCAAAATCAGCCTTGTTTGGCTCATCTTCTTTGGCGTTCCCGAGTTCGGCGCTAGTGGATCATTGCAGCTCGCCCTGGGGTATCAAGAATTTCCTCGGCTGCGCTGATCTGCTCTGCTCGCCGCGAATAGCGCGCCG
>DATARH010000198.1:0-15451 GCA_036264235.1 Allostellaceae bacterium | reverse complement strand
TACGATGTCAGCGACAAGACCAGACCGCGCGAGATCGGGCATTACAAATCGGGCGGGTCGCACCGTTTCGATTCGGATGGCCGCTATGCCTACATCTCGTCGGACGAGGAAGGGTATCTCGGCGATATCGTCGTGATCCTCGATCTCGCCGATCCGGCACGGCCGGAGGCGATCGCCAAATGGTGGATGCCGGGGCAATGGGGCGCCGGCGGCGAGACCCCGACCTGGCAGGGCCGGCGGCACCGTTGCCATCACCCGCTGCGGCGCGGCGACCGGCTCTACACCAGCTATTGGCATGGCGGCTTCGTAATCCTCGGGATCGACGACATCCGCCACCCGGAATACATCAGCGGCCTCGATTGGAGCCCGCCCTACCCGTGCCCGACCCATACCGTGCTGCCGATCCCGCACGAGCTGATGGGCCGCAAGATCGCGATCGTCACCGACGAGGAGGTCGCCGACCGGCTGACCCCGTCGCCCAACGCCTTTCTCTGGGTCGTCGATATCACCGACGAGAGGCACCCGGTGCCGGTCGCGACCTGGCGGGTGCCGCATGACGAGCCGTTCAACCGCGACTGCTGGTTCGGCGCGCACCAGCCGCAGGAGACCGTCAACGGCAACATCATCCTGGTGACCTGGTTCGGCGGCGGGCTGCGGGCGGTCGATATCTCGAACCCGTACCGGCCGGACGAGGTCGAACATTTCATGCCGACCCCCGGGGCCGGCCAGAAGATCGTGCAGTCGAATGACGTCTTTGTCGACAAAGAGCGCGGCCTTGTCTTCCTGATCGACCGGCTCAACGGCCTCGATATCCTCGAATACCGCGGCTGAACTTTGGTACACGCGGAACAGGTCCGGCGCGGCGCCTGTTCCCTGCTCGGGGGGTAAGTTCAACCTCCCGGCAACAGAGTCGGGGATCTGTGAGCGACAGCGATCGACCCGAACCGTCCCGGCCCGCCACCGCGCCGCCGCCCGACAGCCCAGCCGGCAAGCGCCGCTGGTGGGAGCAGGACCAGCCCCCGGTCGAGGACGACAACCCGGGCCTGTCGATCGGGCAGGCGTTCCGGCGCGCGATGCTGGGCGTCGCGCTGATCGGCGGCGGCGCCATCGCCGCCATCGCCATCTTCATCGGCTATTGCGCGTACACGCTGCCACTGTCGGCGCCACCCGCGCCGGATACGCCGCAGGCAGCGACGATCTTCGCCGCCGCCGATGGCCGGCCGCTGACCGCGCGCGGCGTCTATCACGGCGACGCGCTCAGCGCCGACCAGTTGCCGCGCGACTTGGCGAACGCGGTCGTCGCGATCGAGGACCGCCGCTTCTTCGAGCACGGCGCGATCGACCCGCTCGGGATTTTGCGCGCCGGCGTGCGCGATATCATCGGCGGCGGCGCGGTCGAGGGCGGCAGCACGATCACGCAGCAGCTGGCGCGAGTCGCCTACCTGTCACAGGAACGCACAATGCGGCGCAAGGTGCAGGAGGTGATGCTCGCCTTCTGGCTCGAATCGCGGCTGAGTAAAAAGGAGATTCTCGCGCGCTACCTGAACTCGGTTTATTTCGGCGCGGGCGCATACGGCGCGGACGCTGCGGCGAAGCGCTATTTCGGCAAGAAGGCGACCGAACTCGACCTGTCGCAGTCAGTGATGCTGGCCGGTCTGATCCGGGCGCCGTCGCAGCTGGCGCCGAACCGCAACCCGGACGGCGCCCGGCAGCGCGCCGTGCTGGTGAGCCAAGCAATGGTCGAGGCCGGCTATATCGACAAGCGCAAGGCCGAGCAGGTCCGCGAGCATCCGGTAGCGCTGGCGGTGCCGCCTGACGCCGAGCCGGGCGAGAACTACTTCATCGATGCCGCCGACAGCGAGGTCAGGCGGTTGATGGGACCGCTGCCGCTCGATCTTAGTGTCGCCACGACGCTCGACGAGCGGTTGCAGCGGGCCGCCGAGCAGACCGTCGCGCGCTGGCTCGATGGCGAGGGCGCAAAGCGGCATGTCGGACAGGCGGCGCTGGTCGCGATGGCTCCCGACGGCGCGATCCTGGCGATGGTCGGCGGCCGCGACTACAAGCAGAGCCAGTTCAACCGCGTGACCCAGGCGCACCGACAGCCCGGCTCGCTGTTCAAGGTCGTCGTCTACTTGGCGGCCCTCAACAACGGCTACACGCCGGACAGTGTTCTCGTCGACCAGCCGATTCAGATCGGCGATTGGCAGCCGAAGGATTACGAGGGGACCTATCGCGGTCCGGTGAATTTGCGCACCGCCTTCGCCGATTCGATCAACACGATCTCGGCCCAGCTGGTCCAAGCCGTCGGGGTCGACAAGGTGATCGCGCTGGCCAAGAGCCTCGGCGTGCAATCGCAGCTCGATCCGGTGCCGAGCATCGCGCTTGGGACCGATCCGGTCACGCTGATGGAAATGGCGCGGGTCATGGACGCGATCGCGATCGATAGCAAATCGGTCGAGCCGTATCTTGTGCGCAATGTCGCCGCGCCGACAGGGCAGACGCTCTACACCAGACCGGAAACCGGGCGCGAGCCGCCGCCGTGGAACCGCGTCGGATTGATGCGCCTCCTCGAAGCCGTCGTCACCGAAGGCACCGGTAAAGCGGCGAAGCTCGAGGGCCGCCGTACCGCCGGCAAGACCGGGACGACACAGGAATACCGCGATGCCTGGTTCGTCGGCTTCACGACCGATCTCGTCGTCGGCGTCTGGGTCGGCAACGACGACAACAGCCCGACCGACGGTGTGACCGGCGGCGATATCCCGGCCAAAATTTGGCACGATTTCGCCGGCGAGGCCGAGCGCATCCTGGCGACCCCGCCGCAAAAGCAGCCGCCGCAGAAGGAGGCTCCGCCGCCTGCCGCCGCGCCCGTTGTCGCTGCGGCAGCACCCGAGCCGCCGCCTCCGCCCCAGGTTCCCGACAATGGCAGCGGCTCGACCTCGGCGCCGCCGGAGAATCCGGCACCGGATACCGCACCGATGGCGGCAGCCGCCGAGATCCGCGGTGTGCCGAAGGTCATCGACACCGGGACCTTGGAGATACACGGCACGACCGTGCATCTGAGCGGCATCGACGGCGAGGCAGGCGAGGCCGCGCGCAATCTCAACCGCTACATCCGCCACCGGCGCGTTGTCTGCGCGCCGGTCGACCCGGAGGACACGAAATATCGCTGCCTGGTCGGGGATTACGATCTCGCCGAGGCGGTCTTGTTGAATGGCGGCGGCCACGCCACCGCCGATGCGTCCGATCGCCTGCGCGCGGCCGAGCAGAGCGCCCAGGCGGCCCGTCGCGGCATCTGGCGCTAAGCCAACCTGCTACAGTCGCTCGGACAGCCAGATCGCCAGCCGCGAGCCGGTTTTGATGACGGCGCTGAGGAGATCGTAGCCGAGCGTCTCCTCGGCCCCCATCGCGAGCGCGGCGTCGCGATGCGCCAGCTCGTCGGCGCGGAACTCGACGATCGTGGCGCTCAGCGCCGGGTCGGCGCCACCGAGCCGCTCCGCTTGCCCCTGATAGTGCTCGTCGATCACCTCCTCGACCGCGACCGTGCAGGCCATCGCGGCGCGTTCGCCCAAGAGCGCCGTCGCCGCGCCGAGCGCGAAGCCGGCGACATGCCATAGCGGGTGCAACAGGGTCGGCCGTACCTGCCGTTGCGGCAGCAGCCGGTCGAAGGCGGCGAGGTGGCGCTTTTCCTGCTCGCTCATGCGGCGGATCTCATCACGGGCGCGGCCTCGCCCGACCACCGCGAGCTGGCCGTCATAAATGCGGGTCGCGCCGTATTCGCCGGCATGATCGACCCTGATCATCCGTTCGGTTTCCGGCTCCTGCGCGCGGTCGCCGGGCAGGTAGGGCGGGCGCTGCAAACTCATGCCTCGCCCCGGCGCAGCGTGGCACGGCCGCTGCGCTGCCGCCCGGCTCTAACGGCGGCAATGCACAGGCCCGTCATCACCAGCGAGGCGAGCAGGTTCCAGCCAGCCATCGACACCCCGAACAGGCTAAAGGCAGGCTGGTCGCACTGGACCGGCTGCTGGTTCAAGAGCTGCTGGCGCAATTCCTCCACGGTGGCGGCGCGATTGCCGCTCGCGGTGCAGGCGGTCGGGCCCGGATACCAATGCTGCTCGACCCCGACATGATAGAAAGCGAGCCCGCTGCCGATCGCGAAGACGACCGCCAGCAGCAGTGCGACCCAAGGCAGCGCGGCGCGGTCGCCGGAGAACACCACGACGATCGTAATCACGATCGCCACGCTCCAAGGCCAGCGCTGCAGCAGGCACAATTCGCAGGGCGCGAGGCCACCAACATATTGCGATGCCATTGCTGCGCCAAGCACGATCGCGCTGGCGAGTAGGACAAAGCCGGCAAACGCGCGAGTGGTCAGGCCCATCGGCTACAGATAGCGAAGCGCGACAAAGCCGCCAACGAGCAGCACCGCAAAAACCGTCGTCACCAGCGTCAACCGCCGCTCGATGAAATCGCGCGCGGCGTCGCCGAACCACCACAGCAGTGCCGCCAACAGAAAAAACCGCAGGCTGCGGGAGACGATCGAGGCGGCGAGAAAAGCAGCTAGATCGAAATGTGCGACGCCGCTGGCGATCGTGATCAGCTTGTAGGGGATCGGCGTCATCCCTTTCAGGATAATGATCCACACGCCCCATTGGTCGAACCCGGCCTTCAGCGTGTCGTACCGATCCATTGCTCCGTAGAATTCGAGCATCGGCCGGCCGATCGCGTCGAATAGGAAGTAGCCGATCGCATAGCCGAGCAGGCCGCCGGCGACCGATGCCAGCATGCATAGTGCTGCGAGCCGCCACGCATCGCGTGGTCGCGCCAGGATCATTGGGATCAACAGGATGTCCGGCGGGATCGGGAAAAACGAACTTTCGACAAACGACACGATCAGGAGCGCGGCGAGCGCGTTCGGGCCTGCGGCGATCTCGATGATGCGGGCGTAAAGGCGGTGTAGCATTTGATCTCTGGTTACCTCTGCCTCCGCCGTCGCGGCGTGATCCCGAGATCCGGTTCGCTGCCACCAAGCCTTGACAGCAGCCGGGCGCATTCACCTCCGACCAGCGCCCTCAGCGCCTCGTGCACCACGGCCGACGGATCGCCCAAGCCCGTGCAAGCCTGCGCTCGCGCGAACAGCGCGTCATCGATCTCTAGTGTGGTTCGCATCGCGTGCCCTCCCCGCCTTGGTTGGGGCCATCTTCTTCATCGAACACCATCGCTTCAATGGCAGGACGCTCCCGATGTGGTCTGAACCCGCACGACGCCGCCGCGTTGAACAGCAGAGCGGAGCAAAGCGAGGACGCCATGGCCGAGAAGATCGTCGTCGGGCTGTTCGAGACAAAGGGCATCGCCGAGGACGTCCGCAATCGGCTAATGACCGAGGGGTTGCCGCCGGCCGATATCAACGTGCTGCTGTTGCGCGAAACTGCGCCGCTCCCGTTCTACATGGAGGCCGAGGTGGCGGCGCTCGAGATCGACCCGCTGCTGTTGGGCAATGTGCGCGAGACCTTCGCGCGGCATATTCGCAACGGCGAGACCGCGGTGTTTGTCCGCGCGGAGGATGAGGAGGCGGTCGATGCCGTGATCGATACGATGCGGCAGTTCGCACCTCTCCAGATCATCGTGACGCCGGCCGAGGCGCAGGTAAACGGCGTGTGATCAGACCCTCTCCCGCTGGACGGGAGAGGGGTCGCACAGGTTCCGCTACTCCGCGGCCGCGCGCTCGGGCTCGACGAATTGCGAGACGTACGAGTTGCGGCGCTTGACGTTGGCCCGATACATCGCCTCGAACTCGGCTTCCGGGAAGGAGTGCGTCGAGGGCCGCGCCATCAACGCCTCGGTCCATGCTTTTAGCCGCGGGTATTTCTGCAGCTGGCCGATCGGCTTGATCCGGTCGAGGAACACATAGCGCTGCAGGAACGGCGCATAGGCGGCGTCGACCAGCGAGTATTTGGCGCCGTTGAAAAACGGCCCGCTGCCCTGCTTTTCCAGCGCCTTTTCCAGCCGGTCGAAGGCCTCCGGGATTTTCGCGATCGCCTTCTCGTAATCCTCTTTGCTCGCGGCATAGGCGCAGCCGGTCACCGACGAGGCGAAGGTCGGCACGTAATCCGTCCAGGCGCGGTTGATTGCACGCTGGATCGGATCCTCGGGATGCAGCCGCGGCGTGACCATCTCGTCGAGGTATTCGTTGATCGCGTTCGATTCGAACAGCGTCACCTTGTCGTCGATCGTCAGCGTCGGCACCTTCTTGTGCGGCGAGATCGCGAGGAACCAGTCGGGCCGGTTGTCGGGCTCGATATGGCGGAACTCGAAGGGCGCGTTCTTCTCGCGCAGGATGATCGCCGAGCGCTGCACCCAGGGGCAGGTCTTGAAGCTGACCAGCATGTACTTCGCCATGAATTCCTCCGGAGCTGCGTTGAATGGCGGCAGGATCGCATGCCGCGGCGATCGGGGTAAGCGGAAATCGGTTTCGGCGCGGCGGCCGTCTCAGAACCAGTGGCGCAGCTCGATGCGATAGCCGTTCGGGTCGCTGATTTCGGCCCGCGCGTAGGTGTCCCGCACCATCGGCCCCCAGACGATGTCGACGCCCTTTCCCTTCAGGTAGGCGGTGGCCCGCTCCATGTCCTCGACTTCGAGGGCGATCATCCGATAGCCGAGATGTTCGAGCCGCGGCGCCGGGTCGACCGGCACACCCTCGTACGAAATCAGCTCGACCGTGGTGCCGCCGAGATCGAGATAGACGAGGTTCAGCGCCGTCCCCGGCCGCTCGATCCGGTCGCGGGCTTTGACCCGGAAGCCGAGTACGTCGGTGTAGAACCGCTCGGTCTCCTCCGCCTTGTCGGTGACGATCTCGACATGATCGATGCGTTTGAACATTTCGCGCTCCAAAGGTCACAATCGCTCCGAGATTATCTGTTGGAGCAGCCGATGCCGACCCTCCACCCGCAGATCGTGCAGGTCCTCAAGATGCAGGCCGAGGCCGGGCTGCGCCCGATCGAGGCGATGACCCCGGCCGAGGCGCGGGCCCAGATGGAGGCGACGGCGCGGGCGCGCAAGGCCGAGCCGCTGCCGGTCGCCCGCGTCGAGGAGCGCGAGATGTCTGGCCCCGCGGGTCCGATCCGGCTGCGGCTTTATTGGCCGGAAGCTCCCGGGCCGGTGCCGGCGATCGCCTATTACCATGGCGGCGGTCATGTGATCGGCAGCCTCCATACCCACGACCTTATCGCCCGCAACCTCTGTTCCGGCGCCGGGGCACTGGTTGTTTCGGTCGATTACCGGATGGGACCGGAGCACCGCTTCCCGGCGGCGGTCGAGGATGCGTTCGCCTCCCTCGCATGGCTGCACGCGAATGCCGGCGAACTCGGCGCCGACCCGGCCCGGCTCGGTGTCCATGGCGACAGCGCCGGTGCCAATCTCGCCGCGGTCGTCGCGCTGATGGCGCGCGACGCCGGCGGGCCAGCCTTGCGGCTGCAATCGCTGGTCTATCCGGTCGCCGACTACCGCTGCTCTGGCGCCAGCTACGACGAGTTCGGGGCCGGCTATGGGATTCTCACCAAGGGAGCGATGCTGTGGTTCCGCGAGCATTACCTGCGCCGCCCGGACGATGCCGAGGACTGGCGCGCCTCGCCGCTGCTCGCGCCCAGCCTCGGCGGGGTCGCGCCGGCGATCGTCGTCACCGCCGAATGCGACGTGCTGCACGACGAGGGACATGCCTACGCCGGGGCGCTCCGCCGCGCTGGCGTCGCGGTCGAATACCGCGACTATCCCGGGATGATCCACGCCTTCTTCGGCATGGTGCCGACGGTCGACGACGCGATGAATGCACAGCGCGTCGTGGCGGCGGCGTTCCGGCGCGCCTTCGCGTGAGGCGAGAGCGGCGGGGCAGATGATTAATCCTCAATATATATATCTTTAATCTGCATGATCGGTCGAGTTGCGGCGCAAATTCACGCCAAAATTCGACCAAACCCCAACAAACTGTTTGTCGCAAGTGCCGACGCACCCTTTGGGCACCAGTGAAAATTGCTACAATAGCGGCAACCGCAGGTCGAATTAACGATTTGGTTACGATCATGGTGGTCAAATGATCATGGTGGTCAAATAAGGTGGAAGCACCTTAGGCATTCCTGGCGCGGTCATCCGTGTTGCGGCTGAAAACTCTATTGATTCGGTAACCTGACGTGCTGCAAAATCTACCCAACGATGTATCAGAGCGGGGATTGGCTCCTCCAGGCTTGGCGATAATGGTTGGGCCCGGCGAAACGGACTGCGCCAGCATCACAGCCCAGCGCAACCGCGCAGATCGCCTGATGCGGCGCTGCTTTGGCCTGCTGGCGGCGTTTGGGCGAGCGCGGGACGGAGTTGCGGCCGTCGAGTTCGGGCTGCTCGCGCCGATGCTCCTGTTGATCGTCGCCGCCTCGCTGGATCTCGGTTTGGCCTACTCCGCCCAGATCAAGGTGCAGCAGGCGGCGCAGGCCGGCGCGCAATACGCGCTGCTGCACGGCTTCGACAGCACCAAGATCACCACCGCCGTCACCTCGGCGACGTCTCTTTCGGTGAACGCCACCCCGGCGCCGACGCAGCAATGCGGCTGTCTAACCGGCTCGACCGTGACGCTGTCGGGGACGCCGCCCTGCCTGGTCACCTGCGGCAACGGCGTGACCCCGGGCACCTATGTGCAAGTCAACGCCCAGGCCAGCTATACGCCTCTGATACCGTACGCGACGCTGCTGAGCAGCCCGACGACGCTGAGCTCGCAGGCGCAGGTGCGCATCCAATAGAATGACCACCGCGCGACACATCGAGGCCGTCCCGCGGCACTCCCGCCGGTGCTGGCGCGACCGCGGCGGCAATGCCGCCGTCGAGTTTGCGCTCGTCGCTCCGGCGCTGTTCGGTTTCCTGATCGGGATCATGTTTTTCGGCATCGCGCTGTGGCGGCAGAACGCGCTCGACTATTCCGTCGCCGAGGCGGCACGCTGCGCCTCCGATTCCCCGAGCACCTGCGGCACGTCCACCCAGATCACCACCTATGCCGCCGGCGTATCCGGCGGAAATTTCGATTCGACCGTCTTCACCTACACCGCCCCGGCGGCCGGCAGCTGCGGCTATCTGGTGACCGCGAGTTATCCGATCAGCGTCCCCTATTTCAATATCAGCATGACACTGACCTCTCGCGCCTGCTGGCCGAGTTGACTTGGGAGAACCTCGATGATTCCGGCAATCTTTTCACTCGCGCGTCGCAGCCAACGTTTGGCCAGGGATCTTCTTCGCGACGACAGCGGCACCGCTGCGGTGTTGATCGCTGTCGCCCTGACCAGCATCGTCGGCATCGCCGGCCTCGCGACCGAGGGCGCCAGCTGGTATTTCACCAGCCGCCGCATGCAGAGCGCCGCCGACGCAGCGGCCTACACCGGCGCGGTCTCGCTGGCGGCCAATGAGAACGCCGACGAGTTCAACAAGGCGGCGAAATACATCGCGGCCCAGACCGGCTACAATTTCAGCTCGAGCAATGGCGCTACCGTTACCGTCAACAACCCGCCCTCCAGCGGCAGCCACTCGAGCGATATAAATTCCGTCGAGGTTCTCATATCGCAAAGACCGACGCGCCTGATATCGTCACTCTTTATGGACACGGGCCCGCTGATCAAGGCCCGCGCCGTTGCGACGATGAACGTCAACAACAATGGCTGCGTCCTCGCGCTCAACCGCGGCCTCATCGACACGACCGTAAGCGGTGGCGGTACGATCAACCTGACCAACTGCTCGATGTTCGTCAATTCGGACGACCCCTCGGGCGCGCTGACGGTGCAGGGCAGCACGACCATCAACACCTCGGGCGCCTATGTCACCGGCGGCATCACCAGCAATGGCGGCGCTACCTTGAACAGCGGCGGCAACACGCATACCGGCGTCGCTCCGATCAACGATCCCTATGCCGACGTTTCCGTGCCGACCTATGGCGCCTGCGACCAGACAAACTACAGCGACAACTCGCAGACGCCGGTGCCGAGCTCGGGAGCGGGGGCTCTGACCAACGGTACCGGCACCTATGTCTTCTGTGGCGGCTTCAAAATGACCGGCCAATCGACGGTGAACCTCGTGTCCAACACGACCTACATCATCAATGGCGGCGCCTTCGACATCGGCGCGCAGGCGACATTGACCGGCACCAACGTCACGATCGTGCTGACCGGCTCCGCCGGCAATTATGCGACGATGAAGATCAATGGTGGCGCGACAGTCACGCTGACCGCCCCGACCGACAACGCCAACCCGCTGCACGGTCTCGCGATCTTCCAGGACAAGAACGCCCCGTCCGGCGTCAATAACTCGATCGAGGGCGGTGCCAACCAATCGATCACCGGTGCGATCTACTTCCCGAACGAAGGGGTAAAGTTCGCCGGCAATTCCGGCGGCGGCTCCGTTTGCACCCAGCTGGTGGCTCAGTCGGTGACCTTCACCGGCTCGACCTCGATCGGCAGCAACTGCACCGGCGTCAACGTCGATCATTTCGGCAACGCCACCGCCACCTTGGTGGAATAAGGAACGCAGTAAGCTGCTCTAGGGCTCCGCGTTCACTCCGTCAGTGCGACCCTTGCTGCGTAGCGGCCGCCGGCATAATCGGCAATTTCCCGGCATCGGTGCTCTTAGCACGGGTAGGCGGATTTTGCCGTCAGGGTCAAGTTCCACGGGAACAGCTGCGGCACGATAAAGGTGAAGGCGTAGCTGGCGGTCACCGTCATCGTGCCGGTGCAGCTGCCGCTGACGCTGAAGGTGCTGGTCGGGATCGACGGCCCGAAGATCTGGCTGGCGGCATAGGTCTTGGTCGCGGTGGTGCCGTTGCAGGTGCTTGCGGAGTAGACGACCGAGCAACGCGCCGCCGCTTCGACGGCATATTGCAGGCCCGATTGCATCCACAACACGCGCCCGAATTCGCAAATACCTAGAAGAAACAACATGAATGTCGGCAGCAGAAACGCCGCTTCGAGGGCCGCGACACCGTCGCGCGCGCGCCACAGCCGACGCAGCGCAAACACATTATCCATCCAGGCGCTCATCGCTTTCCTCAACTCCGGCTGGTCGCCAGCAGCTTCAACAGCAGCGGACGATCGCGGTCGAGGACAGCGTCATCGGGTTGGAGATCCCAGGCCAGGTGAAAATCGTCCGATAAGAAGCCTGGGCGCCTATCGTGATGTAGGTATCGGCGGTACCGCCGCCGGTGCAGGCGGCGCCGCAGGTCGCCGCAGTGATGCCGCTGCTCGTGTTCGGGCAGCCGCAGGTCTGGGCCGGCGCCGGCGTCGCCGTGAGGCTCGATACGCTCGTCGCGCCGGTCACCGCGCTCGTGATCGAGGTGCTGTTGAAGCCGTTGATCATTGCGTATTGCGCGCCGGCCTGGGCGGCGGTTCGCACCTGGTTGAATTGCCAGTAACCGCGACCGAAATCGAGCACTCCCAGAACCAGCGTGCACAGCAAGCCGACCACCAAGGCGAATTCGACGATGCTGACACCCTCGCATGCGGCCCACAAATCCCGCGGGGGTCGTGTTGTTTTCACGCTCATCCGCCTTACTCCTCGACCTTCGGCTTACCGCCGAAGCTCATCGGGGTAATGCCGACGGTGCCGCAATTGGAGTTGACGTTGACATTCTCGGCGAGCTCGACCGTGTCGGCGATGATCTGGGTGCAGCCGGTGTTGGTGATATCGGCATTGTTGGTGAAGTTCATCTTGTGGTGCGGGAAATAGAGCGCGCCCCTTGTCATCGTCGTGTTGTTGGAGAATGTATGAGTGACGTTCGAGGTATCGAGATCCATGATCGCGATGCCGGGATAGGGCTGGCCGGAAGCTACCGATGGCGCCGTAAGCGTGACGACGTCGTTGTTGTTGAAGGTGATTACCGAACTATCGGTAATGACGATCGTAACGCCGGCGCTGCCGTCGATCGTCGCGTTGTTGCCGACCGTGATTCCGCCCCTGATGTAATAAGTGCCTGCCGCCAGGGTGACCGCTTCGTTGTTGCTGAAATTCCAGCCGCTGCAGAAATACGCGGGCGTCGGGTTGCTCGTGCTGGGAAGCTGAGCGGTACAGCTCGGCATCGTGTTTGGCAGCGCCAGGCTGCTGTAGGGATCGGCGATCGCGGTGGAATTCTTGTCCCGCGGGCTGCCGGTCAGGCTGGCGTTGTTGCCCACCACCCACTGGCCGACCGCGTTCATCGGGCCACCGATGCTCGCGTTCTCGCCGACACTGATCGCGGAGGCGGAGCTCGAATTCGCGGCAACGCCGCAGGTCGTGCTCGGCAGCGTCGCGTTGTTGTCAACCTGAATCGCGTTGGCCGCGCTGGTGTTGAGCGCCAGGATGCAGGCATTGGCGGCGCCGACCGCGTTCCCGAGCGCGACCGAGCGCCCTTTGACGGTGGGGCTCGTCGCCATGAATAGGCTGGCGAACCACATCGGCTGCGCCTGGCTGACGATGACTTCCCAGGCGAGGTTGTTGCTGTGGTAGCTGCCGGTCGCCGGCGGATTGTTGACGGTGACGGTGACGCCGCTCTGCCCGTCGACGAAACCGGTGCCGGCGGCAACCGCTTTCGCGATCGTTGCGGCGCGGTTGGTCATGTCCATCGCCGCCGAATACGCGGCCTCGTCGGCGACCGACTGCATCTTGCGCTGGATGCTTTGCCAGTAGGCGACGTCAACCGCCAGTCCGGCGAAACCCATTAGGGCGGTCAGGGCGAAGGCCGCTACGACGAGAATAACGCCGCGTTCGTCCCGCGCCAAACGGGGCAGCGAGCGCAGAGCACCCGCCGGCCATAACAATGTGCGTCTCATTACGGTGGTCTCCTGACTAAGGCGTGCATCTTCTCCGAGGCGAGTTGAAAAACCGTAAAGCAGAACGGGACCGCCCGGAGCGCGCCATTCGCGATCCAGGCCGCCGTTTCGCGGCGTTGTCTGAAGCCGGGCGCTCTGGCATCCTTGTCGTGAATGCGGCTATCCCTGGCGCCCGATCGGCGGCGGGATCGGCGGAGGGGGAATGGATATCGGGTCGCGCGGCGCCGGACCAAAGCTCGAGCGGCCGCGATTGCGGCTGCGGGCTGGCTTGGCGGCCGGTCTCGGCGAGCCGCTGCAGCCGTTCTTCGCGACCGCCGCGGTGCCGTGCCCCTACATCGCCGGCCGCGCCGAGCGCAAGCTGATCGTCGAATTGTCCGGGCGCGAGGCGGCGGTGTTCTACGACGATCTGTCGCGCGCCGGGTTTCGCCGCAGCCACCGCTTCGCCTATCGGCCGGCCTGCGGCGCCTGCGAAGCCTGCGTCCCGGTCCGCATTGCGGTCGAGCGCTTCACGCACAGCCGCTCGACCCGGCGGGTGCGCAATTTGAACCGCGCTCTGATCGGCGCGCTGGTGCCGGCGCGCTCGACCCAGGAGCAGTATCAGCTGTTTCTCGATTACCAGCGCGCGCGCCACGCCGACAGCGAGATGGCGGACATGACCTATGGCGACTACCGCGCGATGGTCGAGGACACGCCGGTGCGCACCGCGACGCTGGAGTTTCGCGACGAGGAGGGCCGGCTGGTCGCCGCGACGCTTCTCGACCGCCTCGATGACGGGCTGTCGGCGGTCTACAGCTTCTATGCCCCCGACGCCGAGCGGCAGAGCCTCGGCACCTGGAGCATCCTGTGGCTGGTCGAGGAATGCCAGCGGCGCGCCCTGCCCTATGTCTATCTCGGTTACTGGATCGCCCAGGCGCCGAAGATGGCCTACAAGGGCCGCTTTGCCGCACTGGAGCGCCTCGGCCCCGACGGCTGGGTCCCGCTCACCCCGCAAACCTAAATACCCGCCGTTTTCTTGTCATTGCGACCGTAGCGAAGCAATCTCGGGCCGACCGGGCTCGGACCGGCGAGATTGCGTCGTCGCCTTCGGCCTTTCGCAATGACAGGTGGGTCAATGACCATCGGCGTCCTGCAATCGACCCTGTTCGGCGACATGTTCGGCACCGCGGCGATGCGGGCGGTGTTCGGCGAGCCGGCGTTCCTCGCCCGCTGCGCCGAGGTCGAGGCGGCGCTGGCGCGGGCCCAGGCGCGCATCGGGATTATCCCGACGGATGCCGCCGCGGCGATCTCGAAGGCGGCGGCCGAGATCGCCGAAAAGCCCGATTCGCTCGATCTCCCGCGGCTCAAGCGTGAGACCGAGACGGTCGGCTACCCGATCCTGCCGCTGGTGCGCCAACTGGCGGAGCGCGCCGGCGACGGCGGTCGGTATCTGCATTGGGGCGCGACGACCCAGGACATCATGGACACCGCAACGGTGCTGCAGATCCGGGCCGGCTTCGACTTGCTGCAGGCCGATCTCGACGCGGCGCGCGGCCACCTCGCCGGCCTCGCCCGCCGCTACCGCGACACCCCGATGGCCGGCCGCACCCATCTGCAGCACGCCCTGCCGGTCACCTTCGGCTACAAGGCGGCGGTGTGGCTGTCGGCCTGCGACCGCCATGCCGAGCGGCTGGCGCAGCTGCGGCCGCGCGTGCTGGCGGTGCAGTTCGGCGGCGCCGCCGGCACGCTCGCTTCGCTTGGCTCCGGCGAGAAGGCGCTCGCCTCCTGCACCGAACTGGCGCGCGAGCTTGGCCTCGGCGACCCGGCGATCACCTGGCATGTCGCCCGCGACGCAATCGTCGAGACCGTGCAATTCCTGGCGCTGGTCGCCGGCACCTTCGGCAAGGTCGCGTTCGACGTGATGCTGATGTCGGCGACCGAGTTCGGCGAGGCAGCCGAACCGTTCGTCGCCGGCCGCGGCTCGTCCTCGACGATGCCGCAGAAGCGCAACCCGATCTCGTGCGAGCTGATCCTCGCCGGCGCCAAGGCGCTGCGCCAGCAGGCCGGCCTCGTGCTCGATTCGATGGTGGCCGATTTCGAGCGGGCAACCGGACCCTGGCATGTCGAATGGATCGCCGTGCCGGAGAGCTTCGGTTACGCCGCCGGTGTGCTGCACCAATCGGCCTTCATGCTCGGCGGCCTGATTATCGACCCCGCCCGCATGGAGAAAAACCTAGGCATGACACACGGGCTGATCGTCGCCGAGGCGGTGATGATGGGCCTCGCGCCTCATACCGGCCGCAACGAGGCGCACGACCTCGTTTACGATGCCTGCCGCGCCGCGATCGAACGCGACCGGCCGCTCTATGACGTGCTCTTGGAAAACCCTGAGCTCGCCGGGCCGCTTGGCGCCGAAACGCTACGCAAGCTGACCGATCCCGCCAACTACCTCGGCGCCGCCCAGGCGATGGTCGACCGCGTCCTCGCCGGCCGCTGACTGCTGCTCCGGGTCCTGCCGATCAGTCGAAGCTGGCGCGGGTCACGTCGTTCTTGCGGTCATAGCGGATCGTGATCTTGTCGACCTCGCACAAATTGATGTCGCTCCAAATCGCATGCGAATCATCGTCGCTGTAGACGACTTTGAGGTCAGATCG
>DATARH010000189.1:0-3631 GCA_036264235.1 Allostellaceae bacterium | reverse complement strand
GTGAGCACTGAGGTGTTGCAACTGGATCGGCTGGACCCGGTGGCCTGCTACCTGGAGCTGGACGGCGAACGCATCTCGGCGGTGCCGGCATTCGACGCTCCCGCTACCGGCGCCAACGGCGTGACCGGCACTCTCAGCTCCCGCAGCCACGGCGAGGCCATCCTCGTAGCCAAGCTGACGCCGCGATCGGTTTACACTGGAGAATACGAGAAACTGTGCCGCAACGCGGCGCATCGCGCTTTGGTGATCGTCTGCACCGGCGAGCGCGCCGGTATGGGGCTACTGAATGCCGAACGGTTTCGAGATCCTCATGGCGCTCCGACAATCCACGTGTCGAGCGAGGCGAGTGAGACCGTGCTCACCGGTGCCGCCCGCGCCGCATCTGCCCGAGTAGTCGCAGAAAACCGATATGTTCCAGCGGCTGCCCGCAACGTCGTCGCCGCGATCGGCGGCTCCCGTCGCGCCTCTGCCCCAGTGGTGGTCATGACGCCGCGCAGCTCGTGGTGGCAGTCGACCGCCGAGCGGGGCGGTGGCCTCGTCTGCTGGCTCGAATCACTGCGCGCGTTGATTGCGGCCCCACCCGGCTGCGATGTGGTCTTCACTGCAAATAGCGGTCATGAACTTGGCCATCTCGGTCTCGACGACTTCATGGCGCGCCGACCGGGGTGGGAACGCCCGATTTCCGAAGGGGGCGCTACCTGGGTACATTTCGGCGCCAACATCGGTGCTGCTGACGGCGAGCTCTCCTTACAATCGGCAAGCGACGACCTACGCCAACTGACTGAGACCGAACTGGCGCGCGCCGGCCAAGCACCCGACTTCGTCGCTCCCAAGAGCCTCGTGCCCAGCGGCGAAACCCGTGACATCCACCGCGCCGGCGGACGTTACGTCACTTTGGTAGGCAGCAATCCCTTCTTCCATCTGCCGCAGGACCGCTGGCCGCACGCGGTCGATGCGGACGCCGTGACCCGCATTGCCGCGGCTGCAGCTGCCTTGGTCGTCGAGCTGACGCGCTGACGACAGGCCCCCGCCGGGGGCTACCGGAGCATCTCCTGCAGGTTCGAAATTGGGGCTGGTCATAGCGGGCTCCTCGCGCACTACCCGAAGTCGGGACGCAACCAGGATTCCGAGCAAGCGCGGCCTTGGCGGAATACCAGCGCGCCGATGGGCAATAGATTAGCCACATTGAAAACGATGCCGGCGGCAAAGGCCGCCGCATAGAACCCGGCGTAATCATAAATCGCGCCGGCGAGCCAGCCGCCCGCGGCCATGCCCGAGCCGCTGCACAACAGGACGGTCGGCACCCTCCACGACGCCTCGGCGGCAGGAAACAGCTCGCGTATCGCCAGCACATAGGCCGGGATGATGCCGCTGAAACCCAGGCCAAAGAGCGCTGAGACGGCGAACAGGCCGGCCTCGTCCTGGGTCAGCAAAAAACCGGTCATCGCGGTGATTTGGCACGCCGAGCCGGCGAGCACCGTGCGCAACCCGCCGATCCGGTCGGCGACAAAACCCCAGAATTGGCGGCCCAGGAAAGCGCAGGCCAATAGCAGCGACAACATCGCGCTGCCGTGAGTGAGGGGGATGCCGACATCGCTGCAGAAGGCGACCAGATGACCTTGCGGCATCGCCATCGGAACGCAGCATAGGAAGCTGGCCAGACACAGGAGGCTAAGGGCCGTACGCGGTCTGAAGCCGAGAACCGGGGCGCCCGCCGCCGGCTCAGGCAGACCACCGCCGGCTCTAGCCGCCCTGGGCAGCCCTCTGAAGACGAGGAAAGCCGCGGGCAGGACCACGACAATCACAAACACGGCGTAGAGCTGCATCGAGCGGCGCCAGCCGAACCATTCGATGGCATGGCCGAACAGCGGCGCCCAGATCGTCCCGGCGGCCGCTTGCCCGCTCGCGATCAGGGCCAGCGCGGTCCCGCGCCGACGGTCGAACCAGCGAGCGACATAGACGTAGAGCGGCGCATTGATCCCAGCGTTGCCGAGAAGACCCATCAGCAGCCCATGGCCGAGATAGAGGTCGATGCGTTCCCCGACGCTCGACAGCACGAGCCCGGCGGCGATCATCACGGCCCCGAACATGACCGTCCAGCGCACGCCGACGCGCTCGGCGATCTGACCCATCGCAATCCCGCCGACCGCCGAACCGAGCCAGGCGAGCGAGTACGACAGGGCCGGCACCGAGCGGACACCGCCGAACTCGGCCGCGATCGGCTTCAGCGCCACGATGGTAATCAGCGGCGCGCCGAAAGAGACGGAGAGGATGCCGAGCGCGGACCAGGCCACCAGCCATGAGCGCCGCGTCTCGATCGTCCCCGCCGCCGTTGCGCCGCCGGCAACACTCGCCGTCGTCATTTACGATTTGAGTTCAGCGCGGTCGCGTCGCATTTATCAGCTGTTCCGGCTTTATCGGCGTCGCGTTCACCTCGACGCTGAACGGAGCCAAGGCGTCGCAGACGGCATTGGCGATGGCTGCGGGCGGGGCGACGGCGCCGCCCTCGCCGACCCCTTTGACGCCGAGCGGGTTGAGCGGCGACGGCGAGTGCTGGTGGAGGATCCGCATTGCCGGGATGTCGCTCGCGGTCGGGAGCGCGTAATCCATCAGCGAGCCGGAGAGCAACTGCCCGTTGGCATCATAGGCGATCCCCTCGAGCAAGATGCCGCCGAGCCCCTGCGCGGCGCCGCCCATGATCTGGCCCTCGACCAGCATCGGGTTGACGACGACGCCGCAATCATGGGCGACAGCGTAGTCCTCGATGCCGACCCGGCCGGTCTCGGTGTCGACGTCGACAATCGCGACATGTACGGCGTAGCTCCAGGTGACCGTTTGCGGTTGCCAATAATAAATCTCCTCGAGGCCCGCATCGACCCCTGGCGGGCGTTCGTTGTCCCAGCCCGGGCGCGCCGCCTGCGCAATCCTCGCAAGGCTCACCGTGGCCCCGGTGACCCCAACGACGCCCACCCCGCCATCGCGCAATTCGAGATCGGCCGGCGCACATTCCAGCAGATTGGCGGCGATGGCGAAGACCTTGTCCCGGAGCCGCTCGCTCGCGTGGTGCATCGCCGCCGACAGGGTAACCGTGCTGCGGCTCGCCATCGTGCCAAACCCGATCGCGATCGCCGCCGTGTCGGCAAGGGATATCACGACGTCTTCCGGAGCGACTTTCCAAAGGTCGGCCGCCACCTGCGCGAAAATTGTCTCCATACCCTGCCCCTGCGGGCAGGCGCCGGACGAGACGTAGATTTTTCCCGACGGGTCGATGCGGACGAAGGCGCTTTCGAAGGGCCCGACGCCGGTGCCCTCGATATAGCAGCCGATGCCGAGCCCGAGGTGGCGGCCCGCTTTCCGCGCCTCGCTCTGACGCCGGCGGAACGCCTCGACCCCGCCGACCGCATCCAGCGCCTTTTGCAACGCAGCGGGATAATCCCCGCTGTCATAGACGATCGGCTCACCATCCCGGTAAGGGATGCCGACCCGGTATGGCATCTCATCGGCGCGGATCATGTTGCGCCGGCGCACCTCAGCCGGCTCCAGGCCCAGGGTTCGCGCCACCAAATCGATGGTCCGCTCCATCGCGAACGCGGCTTCCGGGCGCCCGGCGCCGCGGTATGGGGCGTTCGGG
>DATARH010000183.1:0-1731 GCA_036264235.1 Allostellaceae bacterium | reverse complement strand
TCGTCGTCGCCGATGATCCTCTTGACCGATTTCAGCGACGCGCCGCATTTCCAGCTGCACGCGCCCTATCAGCAGGCAACCGGCGATTACGGCAGCTGGGACGCGCGCCGCGCCTTTGGCGGCGTCACCAAGCAGGTGATGCAGGCGCAGGAGCCGCTCGCCGCGGTGCAGGCGACACAGCTCGCGGTCAAGCATGCGCTCGCCGGCCAGCCGGGGCCGGTCGCGATCCTCTTCAGCCACGATTCCCTGGCCGGCAATGTTGGCCCGGAGGCGGCGCCGGCGCTGTACCCGACCCGCTATTACCTGCCACCTCCGCCGCCGCCGGCCGATCCGCGCGAGATTGAGGCCGCCGCCTCGCGCCTCCTCGCGGCCCGCACCCCGGTTATCGTCGCCGGCAACGGGGTCCGCATCGCCCAGGCCTATGACCAGCTGCAGCAACTGGCCGAGACCGCCGGTTTGCCGGTGGCGACGACCGCGGCCGGCAAAGGCGTGTTCCCCGAAACGCACCCCTTGGCGCTCGGCGTGTTCGGCACCTTCGGCACGCCCGCGGCCAATGCCTGCCTCGGAGAGGCCGACCTCGTTCTGGTGCTCGGCTCGAAGCTCTCGCCCAGCGACACCGCCTGGGCCAACGGCAAATTGCTCGACCCGACGCGGCAGATCTTTATCCAGGTCGATATCGAGCCGAGGAACGCCTCCTGGACCTTCCCGGCCGAGCAGGTCGTCCTCGGCGACGCGGCGCAGATCATCGCGGCGCTGACCGAGGCGGTGCGGCCGCGCGCCAACGGCCGAAAAGACAGCGCGGTGCAGCGCGTCGCCGGGCATCGCAAGGCGCAGGGCTATTTCGATGCGGCGAGTTATTCCGACGACGACAAGCCGATCCTGCCGCAACGGGTGATCGGCGAATTGATGCGCAACCTGCCCGACGATTCGATCGTCACCTGCGACGCCGGCGAGAACCGCATCCTGATGACGCATTTCTACCAGACCAAAATGGCCGGCGGTTTTCTGCAGGCCGCCGGCTCCGGGCCGATGGGGTTCGCGATCCCGGCGGCGCTTGCGGCGAAGCTGGTGCATCCCGACCGCGCGGTCGTCGCGGTGTGCGGCGATGGCGGCTTCGCGATGACGATGAACGGCATGATGACCGCGATCGAGCAGGACATCCCGATCGTCACCGTCGTGTTCAACAACAACGCGCTCGGCTGGGTCTTGCATGGCGGCGGCCCGTTCGCCGCCGAGTTCAACGATTTCGACCACGCCGCGATCGCCCGCGCGATGGGCTGCCGCGGCGAGCGGATCGAGGACGCGGCGCGGCTCGGTCCGGCGATCAAGGAGGCGGTGGCGGCGCGCCAGCCGACCGTGCTCGATGTGCGCACCTCGCTCAAGACGTCGTTTGCCGATGTGACCTCGCCGCTCGCGGTCGAAGCCTCGCCGCGCGCGCGGCGCTAGGCTGCGGTGCTCTCAGCAGCTGCCGCCGCCAAAGCCACGGCGGAGTGCGGCATAGGCGCCCTCCTCGGTTGTCGCGTTCCAGAAGCAGGCGAATTTCGGGTCATTGCGCAGCTCCTTATCGGCGAAGACAAGCTGCGTGCGCAGCTGCGGGCAGCCGGAATGGTGGGCGAAGCGCTGCAGCTGCTGCAGCCGGGTGCCGCCCCATTGGAACAGGTAGCGGTAGCCGCCGGGGCCGGCGGCGCAGGCCTGGAAATGGCTTTCGGTATCGGCGTGCTCGAGCAGCGC
>DATARH010000011.1:0-2914 GCA_036264235.1 Allostellaceae bacterium | reverse complement strand
TGCGGCCGCCGAAGCCATGCTCGACCAATTGCTGCGTAAGGCGGCCACGCAATGAGCTGTCGGCTGCCGCGCCGATGATGGCGACGCTGTCCGGCGAAAGGAGAGGGCGACGATCGGGCATACAAATACCTACACGATTGGACCGCCGGCCTCTGGCCGGCATGCCGGCGGGACGCCGGCGCTCCGTTTTTAGTGCTCAGCGCAGGCCGAGGCCGCGGGCGATGATGCCGCGCAACACTTCGCGGGTGCCGCCCTGGATCGTCAGCTTCGGCGCGATCAGGGTCGTCTGGCGCAGCGCCTGCTCGAAGCGGTCGTCGTTGCTGTCGGGCTCGGAATCGCCGCGCGGAGGCGCCATGAGCCGTACCTTGTTCGGCAGGGCCTGCTCCCAATTCGTGCCGAGATCCTTGACGACCGCAGCCTCTACCGCCGGCGTCTTGCCGGCCTGCAGCATGCCGGCGACCGACGCCGACATCCGCCGCAATGTCGCCAGATGTGCGACCTCGCGGCCGATGCCTTCGGCCAATTTCTCGCCCGGCTGCGGCCCCGCGACCCGCACCAGCTCGGTCAACGCCGTGATCGTTTCGAGCCACCGGTCGGGACCGCTGCGCTCATAGGCGAGTTCGTCGGTCGCCTGCTTCCACGCCATGTCGACTTCGCCGATCAAATGCGCATCCGGCACGAACACGTCGTCGAAGAAGATCTCGTTGAAGTCGTGCCCGCCGGTCAAGTTGATGATCGGCCGGATCGTGATGCCCGGCGATTTGCAGGCGATCAGAAACTGCGTCAGCCCGTGCCGCCGGTTTTCCTTGGTCGGCGGCGAGGTGCGCAACAGCGCGATCATGTAGTCCGAGTTGTGTGCGTTCGAGGTCCAGATCTTGCGGCCGTTGACGAGCCAGCCGCCATCCGTCTTCGTCGCGCGGGTCGAGGCGGCGAACACGTCCGAGCCGGAATTCGGCTCCGATAAGCCGATGCAGAAGCACAATTCGCCCGACGCGATGCGCGGCAGAATCTTCTCCTTAATCTCCTGCTGCCCGTACCGCAGGATCACCGGGCCGCTCTGCCGATCGGCGGTCGAATAGGCGCGCGTCGGCGCGCGGTGCGCCAGCATCTCCTCGATGACGACATAGCGTTCGAGATGCGAGCGCTCATGGCCACCGTATTGTTTCGGCCACGTCATGCCGATCCAGCCCTTGGCGCCGACCTTCCTGGCAAAGGCTTTCGCGACCGAGAACGGCGCCCGCTCGCTGTCCGGCACGAAGGTGCCGGCTTCGATCTCCTGGCGCAGGAAGGCGCGCACCTCCTGCCGCAATTCCTTGGCCTCGGGCGGCAGGTCGACAGGGTCGAAATGAAAATTGTAGGCCATCGCCGCCTCGCGTTCCTGTCGTTAGGTGCCTTGCGTAATAAAGGGCCAGAGTTCGTCGGCGCCGTGTTCCGCAATGAGGCGCCCCAACCGCTCCGCCCACAATGTCTCGTTGCCGAATTCCTCGCGCCAGGCCCAGAGCCGCCGCGTCGCGTGGTGCAATGAGTGCTCGTAAGTAAAGCCCATCGCGCCATGCACCTGGTGCGCTATCGCGGCACCGCTCGACGCCGCTTCGCCGGCCCGCACCTTCGCGACGGCGACATCGAGCAGGGCGCGCTCGCTCGCGGGGCCTTCCAAGGCGATCGTCTCGGCCGCGCCGTCAGCCGCTGCGCCGGCAGCGGCGACCTCGCCCGCCAGGGTCGCCAGGTTGTGCTGTACCGCCTGGAACTTGGCGATAGGCCGGCCGAATTGGACCCGGTCGAGCGACCATTGCACCGACTGATCGAGGATGTGTTCGAGGGCGCCCGCCATCTGCTGCGTGCGCATCGCCGCGCCGAGCCGCGCCAGCGCGACAGGATCGAGGCCGGCGGGCGCCGCCCCGGTGCTGATCGGGATCGCACCGTCGAAGGTGACCGTGTCCTGCGGCTCGCCGGCAAGGCTCGCGCCCTCGCGAATCCCGAGCCATTCCGTCGCCACAAGCGCGACCATCGGAGCGCCGCTCTTCTTCGCAAGCACGGCAATGTGTTTCGCCTTCCGGGCGAACGGGATATGCCGCGCGCGGCCCTGCAATTTGCCGTCTGCGCCGACATGGATGTTCCCGTCCTCATGCACCGGCGCAACGGTCATCGGCCCGGGCGGCGCGCCGATCCCGGCCTGCGCCAGGAGCCACCCAGCCATCAGCGTCTCGGCCAAGGGTACCGGCGCCGCGAAACGGCCGGCGACCCGCAGGACCGCAAACCCGTCCGTCATATCCGCCCCGGCGCCGCCGAGATCGTCGGGGACCCAAGCTAAGGTCAGCCCCGATTCTTCGAGCGCGTTCCAAAGCTCTGCCGGCCAGCGCCCTTCCTCCGCGGCGTTGATGGTCTGCGGCTCGCACAAATCGGCGAAGATGCGGGTGGCGGTATCGACGATGATATTGTCGCTCATGCGGCTTCCTGAGGCGGCGTTCCTGGGGGTCGCCGTGGAGGGCTCGGCGGCGGGCCGTTGGATCGAAGCATGCCCCCGCCGCCTTGACAAGCGCGCGGCGGGCACATGTTCGAGTCCTCCGATCCCGGGCGTGTTGGCCGGCTACGCTGCCTTTCCTGCTCAGGCTCTTGAGCGGCAGCGGATCAGGCTGATCGGCTTTAGCGTCATAATGACTTCGCCGTGTTGGTTCAGTACCTCGGCGAAGCTGTACACGATTCCCTGGTCCGGTTTCGACCGCGAGCGGCGAGCATCCGTCACGGTGATCCGCACGCTGAGCACGTCGCCCGGCCGCACCGGCTTGAGCCAGCGCAATTCGTCGATCCCAGGCGAGGCGAGGCTCGATGCCGGCGACAGGAAATGCGCGGCGAAAAGCCGCATCGTCACGGCCGCGGTGTGCCAGCCGCTCGCGATCAGCCCGCCGAAATAGCC
>DATARH010000054.1:0-3020 GCA_036264235.1 Allostellaceae bacterium | reverse complement strand
CTTTGCGCCGATCCTCTATGTGATGCGCTACCGCGAGCTTGACGCCGCGATGGCGATGCACAATGCGGTGCCGCAAGGGCTCGCCTCCAGCATCTTCACGACCGATCTGCGCGAGGCCGAACTCTTCACGTCGGCCGCCGGCAGCGATTGCGGCATCGTCAACGTCAATATCGGGCCGAGCGGGGCAGAGATCGGCGGCGCGTTCGGCGGCGAGAAGGAGACGGGCGGCGGCCGCGAAGCCGGCAGCGACAGCTGGAAGGCCTACATGCGGCGCATGACGACGACGATCAACTACTCGCGCGAGTTGCCCCTGGCGCAAGGCATCAAATTCGACATTGAGGCCGCGCCGTAAAGGAGAACGATTCTTCCGCCAAGGGGTAAATCCGAAGTCAGACGGATTCGTGAGCAATTCCGCCTCGACTTAACAAACGTAAATCACGGTTCTTTCTGCCGAAAAGGTAATTCCCGACTTGTTCTGCTGGATCGGGAAAGGATTCCAAGCACTTGCTAAGGATTTAGCCGGTTCTTTGCGCTTGTCCCCCGGGCTTGCGGCGGGTTATCGTCAAAAGAACGCGCCGCTGCTCGTAGCGGCGCCTGCTGACGCCGCGCCCGCAAATCTGCCGATATTAAAACGCTGCCGGGCCAGAGGGGGATGTGAATGACCGCTTACGTCGTCAGCTCCGGCGTCACTAGCAGCGGCATCAACCTCTATCCCGCCAATCCCGGCAATCTCCCCGATACGATGGACGTGTTGTCGGGCGGCACCGCGGTCGACACGACGGTTTTCTATCAAGGCTTCGAGGAAATCGAAAGCGGCGGCTCGGCGAGCGGCACGACGCTTCACGCGGGCGGCTATGAGGCCATCGCGGCGGGCGGCAGCGATACCGGCGCGCTGATCACCTCAGACGGCGTGCAGCAGGTCTTCGGCTATGCCAGCGGCGCGACGGTTTACGCCGGCGGGTCGCAGATCGTCTCGAGCGGCGGTATCGCGGATGGCACGATCGGCGCCGGCGGCACGATCGACGTCAAGAACGGCGGCGAGATCATCTTTTACGGCGCGAACGTCCCGACCGGAACGGTACTCGAAGCGGGCGCGATTGAGGCAGTCGGCTCCGGCGGCAATGCCAACGGCATTGAGGTGACAAGCGGTATTACCTTCAAGGTTCAGAGCGGCGCGACCGCGAGCAATACGCAGATCGACTCCGGCCGCCTCGAAATCGTCTCGTCCGGCGGCAGCGATTTTGGCGCCAGCATCTCCGGCAAGCAGGACGTCTACGGCTATGCAAGCGGCGCGACGGTTTATGCCGGCGGGTCGGAGGTGGTTGAGCGCGGCGGCGTTGCGGACGGGACGGTCGGCAGCGGCGGCACGCAATCGGTGTATGGCACCGCGAGCAGCACCTTGCTCGACGCCTCGGCCGTTCAGTATGTCGAGTCGGGCGGCGTCGCGAGCGGCACGATCATCGAGGCGACCGACACCGAAATCGTGCTGTCGGGCGGCACGACGATCGACACGGTGATCAGCGACGGCACACTCGATGTGCAATCCGGCGGTATCGTCAGCGGCTCCGTCACCTTCTCCGGCACCGGCGGCACCTATGAGATCGAGGACAGCGGCATCCCGGGCGCGGTGGTATCCGGGTTTGTCTCGGGCGACCGCTTTGCGCTGAGCGGCATTGGGTTCGACCCGAGCGGGCATGCCGATCTGACTGCCGGCAACGTCCTCGTCATCAGCGAGAACGGCAACACCTACGAGATCAATCTCGACCCGACGCAGAGCTTCACGGGTGACTATTTCCACCTCAGCAGCAATGCCGACGCGATCACGATCGTCACCGAGGACAACTCGCCGTGCTATTGCCGCGGCACCCGCATCCTGACGCCGGAGGGCGAGGTTCCGGTCGAGGAATTGGCGATCGGCGACAACGTGACGACGCTGTCGGGCGCGGCGAAGAGGGTCCGCTGGATCGGGCATCGCGCCTATGACGGCCGCTTCATCACCGGCAACCGGCAGGTATTGCCGATCCGCATCGCGGCCGGGGCGATTGGCAATGGCATTCCCGCGCGCGATCTCTGGGTCTCACCGGGCCATGCGATGTATATCGACGGCGTGCTCGTGCAGTCCGAGCACTTGGTGAACGGCATGACAATCGCGCAGGCCGCTCCGGTCGATGCGGTCGAGTACTTCCACATCGAGCTCGACGAGCACGATGTCGTCTTTGCCGAGGGCGCGCCGGCCGAGAGCTTTGTCGATTGCGACAACCGGCTGATGTTCAAGAACGGCGCCGAATACGCCGTGCTCTATCCCGATGATTCGCGGCCGAGCTGGGATTTCTGCGCGCCGCGCCTCGAATGGGGCGCCGACGAACTGACCGCGATCCGAGCTCGCTTGCTCGCCCGCGCGGAGCAGCTCGGTTTCACGCTCGTTCTCGACCCCGATCTGCACCTCGAAGCCGACGGCGAGATCCTCCGCCCGATGTCGCAAATGGATACGGTGCTTCGCTTCGAGATCCCGGCCGGCATCGAGACGCTGTGGCTCGCCTCACGCATCGCCGTGCCGGCCGAGACCGTCGCGGATTCGCGCGATATCCGCCCGCTCGGCGTGCCGGTCGAGCGGATCGTGCTGTCGGACGGCAATCTGTCGATCGAGGGCTGGCATGGCCAAGCCGCGCTCTGCGATGGTTTTCACGACGACGAGCCGACGCATCGCTGGACCAATGGCCGCGCGCGCCTGCCCGAGAATTGGCTGCGTCTCTTCCCCGGCGAGGTCACGCTCGAACTGCACCTGTTCCCGAGCGAGCTGCGCTACCCGGTCGCAGCCCCCATCGCCAATCAGGCGCTTGCCGCCGCCGCTTCAGCGCCGCAGCCGAAGAAGCCGGCGCGGCGTCGCAAGCGCGCCTGACAACGAGCGTTCGGTCGCAGCGATCAGACCGCAATCGCGGCGGTGACGGCGCGCAGGCTCGGGGCTTCGTCGAACTGCAACAAGAGGCGCTGCACCTGCTCGACCTGCGCCGCCGGCAGCG
>DATARH010000039.1:0-32701 GCA_036264235.1 Allostellaceae bacterium | reverse complement strand
AACAGGGCCGCCGCCGCCGTCTCGGCGCTGCCGACGATCGGGTCTGGCAGCAGGACAAAACACAGGACCACGACCGCCGTCAGGATCAGGATTCCCTTCAGCTCTGGAGCAATTGGCCGGTCGAAAACCCCGAGCGGCTCGTCGAAATACATGACCTTGACGATCCGTAGGTAATAAAACGCCCCGACGACGCTCGCGAGAACGCCGATCACGGCGAGACCGACGAGGTGGGCGTCGATTGCCGCGAGGAAGATATAGAGCTTCGAGAAGAAGCCGGCCGTCGGCGGGATCCCGGCCATCGCGAACATGAAGATCGCCAGCGCGAAGGCGAGGCTCGGTTGCGAGCGGCCGAGCCCGCTCAGATCGCTGATCCCCTCCAAGTTCTTGCCGTTCTGTCGCATGCACAGAATGACCGCCCAGGTACCAAGGTTCATGAACAGGTAGATCGCCATATAGACGAGCACGCCGCGGATGCCGGCGGGTGTCGCCGCGGCCAGGCCGATCAGCGCATACCCGACATGGCCGATCGAGCTGTAGGCCATCAGCCGCTTGATGTTGGTCTGCGCGATCGCGGCGACGGCGCCGAGCAGCATCGAGGCAACCGACAGGAACACGATCACCTGCCGCCAATCGGCGATCAGGGCCCCGAACGGCTCGATCAGAAAACGGACGAACAGCGCGATCGCCGCCGTTTTTGGCGCAACCGAGAAGAACGCGGTGACCGGCGTCGGTGCGCCCTCGTAGACGTCGGGCACCCACATATGGAACGGCACCGCCGAGGTCTTGAAGGCGAGCCCGACGGCAACAAACACCATGCCGATGATCAGGCCGCTCGATGGATGGCCGGTACTGAACACCTTGGCGAGGCCGGCAAAGCTCGTCGTCCCTGCGAAGCCGTAGATCAGCGAGGCACCGTAGAGCAGCATCCCCGAGGCGAGCGCGCCGAGGACGAAATATTTGAGACCGGCCTCGCTGGAGCGCACCGAATCCCGGTCGAAGCTGGCCGTGACATAGAGCGCGAGGCTCTGCATCTCGAGGCCGAGATAGAGAGTGATCAAATCGTTGGCCGAGATCATCACCATCATCCCGGTGGTCGCCAGCAGGATCAGCACCGGGAATTCGAAGCGGGCGATATGGTGGTCCTCGTTGAACCGGATCGCCATGATGATCGCGAGGCCGCCGCCGGCCAGCACCAACGCCTTCATGAAGATGGCATATGCGTCGGTCACGAACATCCCGTAGAAGCCGATCCGCCGGCCGCCACCGAAATAGACGGCAACGCCAAAGGTGACGATCAGCACGACCACCGCGAGCCAAGACACCAGCTTCGCCGAACCCTCGCCGCGCAGTACGCCGATTACCAGCAGCGCCATCGCGGCGCAGACGAGCACGATCTCCGGCATTGCCGGCAGCCAATCGGGAAGGGCGGCGAGCGGCATCAGCGCGCGTCCTTGCCCGGCGTGCCGGCCAAACGATCGGGTTCGACCACCGCCGCCTGCGCCGGGATAGCAGCTTCAGCGGCAGCTTTCTGAGCGGCTCGGGTGTGGGTAACGATATTGTCCACCGAGGTACGGATCGGCGTCAGGAACGAAGTCGGATATATCCCCATCCAAAACACGAGCACGATCAGCGGCGCGAAGACAGCCTTCTCGCGCGGCGTCAGGTCGAGCATGTTGCGCAGATCGTCGCGGGTGATCGTGCCGAAGATGACGCGGCGATAGAGGTACAGCATGTACGCCGCGCCGAGGAACAGCGCGGTGGCGGCGAGGAAGCATTCCAGCGTGCTGACCTTGAACGTGCCGAGCAGGATCAGGAACTCGCCGACAAAGCCGCTCGTACCCGGCAGGCCGACCGAAGCCAGCATGAAGACCATGAACACCAAACCATAGTTCGGCATGCGCTCGACGAGGCCGCCGTAACGCGCGATGTCGTAGCTGTGCATCCGGTCGTAAAGCACGCCGACAATTAGGAAGAGTGCGGCCGACACGAAGCCGTGGCTCAGCATCTGGATCATCGCACCCTGCACCGCTTCGCTGGTGACCGCGAAGATACCCATCGTCACGAAGCCCATATGGGCGACCGACGAATAGGCAATCAGCTTTTTCATGTTGGTCTGCGCCAGCGCGACCAGCGATGTGTAGATCACTGCAATCGCCGATAACGCGAACATCAGCGGCGTAAAATACTCCGACGCCAGCGGGAACAGCGGCAGCGAGAACCGGATAAAGCCGTAGCCGCCGAGCTTCAACAGCACGCCCGCGAGGATAACCGAACCCGCCGTCGGCGCCTCGACATGCGCGTCAGGCAGCCAGGTATGAACCGGCCACATCGGCACCTTGACCGCGAAAGAGGCGAAGAACGCCAGCCACAGCCATTTCTGCAGTTCGGCCGGAAAGGTGTGGCCGAGGGCCACTTCGATATCGGTGCTGCCGGTCTGGTAATACACTGCGATGATCGCCAGCAGCGACAGCACCGAGCCGAGCAGCGTGTATAGGAAGAACTTGAATGCGGCGTAAACCCGGTTGCTGTGCCCCCAGATTCCGATGATCAGGAACATCGGGATCAGCACGCCCTCGAAGAAAACGTAGAACTGGATGAAGTCGAGCGACGAAAATACTCCGACCATCATCGATTCGAGGAACAGGAACGCGATCATGTACTCGCGCACCTGAGTATGGATTGCTACCCAGCTCGCGACTATCGAAACAACAGTCAGCAATGTCGAGAGCAATACGAAGAACAGAGAAATGCCGTCGATCCCCATGTGATAGTTGATCGTCACGCCGCCGATAGTGATCCAGCGATGGCGCTCGACGAACTGGAACGCGGCGGTGGTGGGATCGAAATAGACCCACAGCAGGATCGACAGCGCGAACACGATCACTGAGGTCGACAACGCGATATTGCGGGCATTGCGGGCGACCACCAGCTCGTCGCCGCTCGCGAGCATGATGAACCCGGCTCCGACCAGCGGCAGGAACGTGACCAGCGACAGGAGCGGCCAATGGCTCACGGATGCGCCCTCCCGCTCATCGCGGCACCAAGTACCAGGTGACGATCGCGACGACGCCGATCAGCATCGCGAATGCGTAGTGATACACGTAGCCGGTTTGCAGCCGGCTCGCTTCGCGCGCCAATTCGCGGGTTGCGGCGGCGATACCGTCGGGCCCCAGCCCATCGATGATCGAGCCGTCGCCGGTCTTCCACAGCGTGTCCCCGAGCGAGAAGGCACTGCGGACGAACAGCCGGTCGTAGAGCTCGTCGAAATACCATTTGTTCAACAGGAACAGGTAGACCGCGCGGAACTGAGTCGACACCCGCTCGGGAATATCCGGCCGGAACATGTAGCAGAGATAGGCGAGCGCGATGCCGATGATCCCGGCGATCAGCGGCAGGAAGGCGATCAGGACCGGCAATTCGCGGCCGCTGCCGAGCGTCTGGTGTTGCGGCAGCACGAGGATCGCATGCTTCCAGAATTCGCTGCGCTCGGCTCCGACAAACCAACCCTCGAACAGGAAGCCGGCGAAGATCGCGCCGGCCGCCAAGACAAAGAGCGGCGCCAGCATGACCCACGGGCTCTCATGGATGTGGTGCTGCGTCTCGTGATCGGCGCGCGACTCGCCGTGGAACGTCATGATGATCAGCCGCCATGAATAAAAGGCGGTCAAGAACGCGGTGAAGATACCGAGTGTGAACGAATATTTGCCGACGGGGGTGCCGGACAGCCACGCCGCTTCCAGGATCGAATCCTTGGAAAAATAGCCGGAGAAGAACGGGATGCCGGCGAGCGACAGGCTGCCGATCCACATCAGTGCATAGGTGTACGGGATCTTCTTCCAGAGACCGCCCATCCGGCGCATGTCCTGCTCTGCGCTCATTGCGTGGATCACCGAACCGGCGCACAGGAACAGCAGCGCCTTGAAAAAGGCATGCGTGAACAGGTGGAAGATCGCCGCGCCATAGGCCGAGACGCCGGCGGCGAAGAACATGTAGCCGAGCTGGGAACAGGTCGAGTAGGCGATGACCCGCTTGATGTCGTTCTGCGCCATGCCGACAGTGCCGGCGAAAAACGCGGTGGTACCGCCGATCACGCCGACGACCGCGAGCGCGCCCGGCGCGTATTCGAACATCGGCGACAGCCGCGCCACCATGTAGACGCCGGCCGTCACCATTGTCGCGGCATGGATCAGCGCCGAGACCGGGGTTGGTCCCTCCATCGCATCGGGCAGCCAGGTGTGCAGCCCGAGCTGTGCCGACTTCCCCATCGCGCCGATGAACAACAGGATGCAGGCGATCGTCAGTGACGGGAATTGCCAACCGAGAAAGTTGAGCGTCGTGCCGACCGCGGACGGAGCCTTGCCAAAGACTGTATCGAAGTCGAGCGAACCGAAGATCACGAAAGTGGCGAAGATGCCGAGCGCAAAGC
The DNA here is from genome assembly GCA_036264235.1 of Allostellaceae bacterium. Classification (GTDB taxonomy): domain Bacteria; phylum Pseudomonadota; class Alphaproteobacteria; order ATCC43930; family CGMCC-115725; genus DATARH01. The sequence continues at coordinate 28,275 of DATARH010000039.1, read as the reverse complement.
CGAAATCGCCGACCCGGTTGACGAAAAAGGCCTTGATCGCCGCCGCATTGGCCGACGTACGGTCGTACCAAAAGCCGATCAGCAGGTAGGAGCAGAGCCCGACGCCTTCCCACCCGAAGAACATCTGGACGAAATTGTTCGCCGTCACCAACGCCAGCATGAAGAAGGTGAACAGGCTCAGATAGGCCATGAAACGGGGGATGCCCGGATCCCCGTGCATGTAGCCGATCGCGTAAATGTGAACCATCGCCGAGACGATGGTGACGACCAGCATCATCACCCCCGACAGGGTGTCGAGGCGCAGCGACCAATCGACATCGACGCCGCCGGCAACAATCCAGCTGAACAGCGGCACCACCTGCGCCTGCTCTTCGTGATGAATCTGCTGAAACAGCAGGATCGCGAAGACCGCGGAGGCGCACATCGCGCCACAGGTGACCAGTTGCGAACCGCGGTCGCCGATGGTACGGCCGAAGAAGCCGGCGATCGCGGCGCCGAGCAACGGCAGGAAGACGACGAGAATGGCCACCGCTCAGCCCCGCATCATCCGAATGTCCTCGACCTGGATCGTGCCGCGGTTGCGGAAGTAGACCACGAGGATCGCGAGCCCGATCGCCGCCTCGGCGGCCGCGACGGTCAGCACGAACATTGCGAAGACCTGGCCGACCATGTCGTTCAGCACCACCGAGAACGCGACGAAGTTGATATTGACCGCGAGCAGCATCAGCTCGATCGACATCATGATGATGATGACGTTCTTGCGGTTCAGGAAGATGCCGAAGATCCCGAGCGTGAACAGGATCGCGGCGACCGTCAGGTAATGCGGCAGGCCCGGGGCCATCGGCTCAGTCTCCGCCGCGGGTGAAAGCGCCACCGCGGAGCGGCACCTTGACGATCTCGACCGCCTGAGCGCGAGTGCGCGCCAATTGCTCGGGGATCGATTGCCGGCGCGAATCCGGGCGACGCCGCAGCGTCAGCACGATCGCGCCGATCATCGCGATCAGCAGGATCACGCCGGCGGCCTGGAATGGGAAAATGTAGCGGGTATAAAGCACGTCGCCGAGCGCCCGTGTATTGGAAAGGGTGACTCCGCCGCCACCCTTCGGCAGCGGCGCTGCTTCGACGCCGGTGACGCCCGGCGCAATGATCCAACTACCAAATACCAGCGCCAGCTCGGCGAACAAGATGATGCCGATCAGCGCACCGACCGGCAAATAGCGCATGAAGCCGCTGCGCAATTGCGCAAAGTCGATGTCGAGCATCATCACGACAAAGAGGAACAGCACCGCGACCGCGCCGACATAGACGATGACCAGAATCATCGCCAGGAACTCGGCGCCCATCAGCACGAAGAGCCCGGCCGAATTGAAGAAGGCGAGGATCAGAAACAGGACCGAATGGACCGGGTTGCGCGCGGACACGACCATCACGCCGGACGCAACCGCCAGCGCCGCAAAGAGGTAGAACATGATGATTTGGAGGATCATGCGGGCAGCCGCCCTGCATCATCCTGCACCGACAGCGCCAGGCTTCCCCCGCTCCCCCCGGAACGGGTCATCGATACGGCGCCTCAAGGGCGAGCGCGTGGGCAAGTTCGCCTTCCCAGCGATCGCCGTTCGCGAGCAGCTTGTCCTTGTCGTAAAACAATTCCTCGCGCGTCTCGGTGGCGAATTCGAAATTTGGTCCCTCGACGATCGCATCGACCGGGCACGCCTCCTGGCAGTAGCCGCAATAGATGCATTTCGTCATGTCGATGTCGTAGCGCGTGGTGCGCCGGCTGCCGTCGGCGCGCGGCTCGGCCTCGATCGTGATCGCGAGCGCCGGACAGATCGCCTCGCACAATTTGCAGGCGATGCAGCGCTCCTCGCCGTTGGGGTAGCGGTGCAGCGCGTGCTCGCCGCGGAATCGCGGGCTCAGCGGCCCCTTCTCGTAGGGATAATTGACGGTGACCGGCGTCTTGAACATGTAGCGCAGGGTCAGCGCCATGCCGGACAGCAGCTCTGTCAGCAGGAGTCCGCGGCCGTATCGCGTCCATAGGCTCATCGCTCGATCCTCATCCTGGCCCGACCCGCTGTCAACGCGCCGGCAGCCAGCCGAACGCGGTCAGCACGCCAGCCGTCAACACCAGCCAGAACAGCGAAAACGGCAGAAATACCTTCCAGCCGAGTCGCATCAGCTGGTCGTAGCGAAAGCGCGGAAAGGTCGCCCGCACCCAGAGGATGCAGAACATCACGAAGACGACCTTCAGGAGGAACCACAGCCCGTGCCAAAGATGCGCGAGCACACCGCCGAACGGCTCGATCCCGAACGGCGGCAGCCAGCCACCGAGGAACAAGATCGCGGTCATCGCGCAGATCAGGATCATGTTGCCGTATTCGCCGAGATAGAACAGCGCAAAAGTCATCGACGAATATTCGACGAAATATCCGGCAACCAGCTCCGACTCGCCCTCCGGCAGGTCGAACGGCGCACGGTTTGTCTCGGCGAGACCCGAGATGAAGAACACGACGAACATCGGCAGCAACGGGATCGCGAACCAGACATGGCGTTGCGCCAGCACGATGTCGGTCAGGTTCAACGAGCCGGCGCATAAAAGAACCGTCACCAGCACGAAGCCGATCGAGACTTCGTAGGACACCATCTGCGCCGCCGACCGCAGCGCGCCAAGAAAGGCGTAGCGCGAATTCGACGCCCAGCCGGCCATGATGATGCCGTAGACCGAGAGCGAGCTGATCGCGAAGAGATAGAGGATGCCGACATTGATGTTCGAAATGACAATGCCGTAATCGAACGGGATCACCGCCCAGGCAACAAGCGCCAGCGTGAAGGTCATCATCGGCGCCGCGATGAAGACGATCCGGTTAGACCCCGAGGGGATCACCGTCTCTTTCATGAACAGCTTGAGGCCATCCGCGATCGGCTGGAACAAGCCGAACGGGCCGACCACGTTCGGTCCCTTGCGCAGTTGCGAATAGGCCAGCACCTTGCGCTCGGCATAGGTGTAATAGGCGACCGCCAGCAGCAGCGGCACGACGATCGCGAGGCACTCGAGCACGATCAGTACGGTCGGCCAGACATAGCCCCAGAAAAAATTATCCATGGGTGCCGGTCCGCGGCGTGGCGTGGCCGTTGCCGCTGAACAGCTCGCTGCATTGCGCCATCGTATGGCTGGCACGGCTGATCGGGTCGGTGCGGTAGAAATCGGCAATCGGATAAACGAACGGCTCTGGCGCGACCGGACCATCGGTGCCGAACGGTCCCCAGGCGGCCGGTGTCAACTCGTCGATCCGCGCCAGGATCGGCGCCGCCTCGTGCATATGCCGGCGCAATTCATGAAGCGAGTCGAACGGCAGCGGCTTGCCGAGCGCTGCCGAGATCGCCCGCAAGATCGACCAATCCTCGCGGGCCTCGCCCGGCGGGTACACCGCGCGATGCCCGAGCTGGACCCGACCCTCGGTATTGACGTAGGTGCCGTCCTTCTCGACGTAAGCGGCACCCGGCAACACGACATCGGCGCGGGCGGCCCCGCGGTCGCCATGGTGACCCTGGTAGATCACAAAAGCCGAGCCGGTGTCGGCGAGATCGACCTCGTCGGCACCGAGCAGGTACAGCACCTCGATCTCACCCGAGCGACAGCCGGCAAGGATGCCGGCAAGATCGCGGCCGCCGCGCTGCGGCACGAAGCCGAGATCGACCCCGGCGACCCGCGATGCCGCGCGGTGCAATACGTTGAACCCGTTCCAATCGGCCCGCACGAGGTTGCAGGCCCCGGCGATTTTGCGAGCGGCGCCGAGCACTTGCGCTCCATCGGGGCGAGCGAGCGCACCCGAGCCAACGACGATCATCGGCGCCTTGGCATTGCGCAGCGTCTCGGCCCAGGGATGGCTGCCATCGGCGAGCGCGCTGAGCACATCGCCACCCTCGCCGAGCATCTCGACCGGGAAGGTCGAGTCGAACGCCCGCCCGATCGCGCCGACCCGGAAACCACCATGCAGGAAGCGCTTGCGCAGGCGGGCGTTGATCATCGCCGCTTCGCGCCGCGGATTGGTGCCGACGAGCAGACAGGCATCGGCATTCTCGATGCCGGCGATCGTCGTGTTGAACAGGTAGCCGGCGCGCACCGCCGGATCGATCTGGGCGCCGTCCTGGCGGCATTCGAGGCTGGCCGCGCCGCGCTCGCCAAGCAGCGATTTCAGGGCGAACATCGACTCGGCATCGCAGAGGTCGCCGGCGATTGCCGCGATGCGTTCGCCGGGCGCCGCTTTGAGCCGGTCGGCTGCGAGATCGAGCGCCTCACGCCAAGCGGCATGCACGAGCCGCCCGCCGCGCCGAATGAACGGCCGGTCGAGCCGCCGGCGGATCAGCCCGTCATTTGCGAAGCGAGTCTTGTCGGAGATGAATTCCTCGTTGACCGCCTCATTGAGCCGCGGCAGCACCCGCAGGATCTGCGGGCCGCGGGAATCGATCCGGATGTTGCTGCCGACCGCGTCGAGCACATCGACCGACTCGGTCTTGTGCAATTCCCAGGGCCTTGCCACGAAGGCATAGGGCTTTGAGGTCAGTGCACCGACCGGACACAAATCGACGATATTGGCCGACAATTCTGAGCTCAGCGCCTGCTCGATATAGGTCGTGATCTCCATTGCCTCGCCGCGGCCGGTGGCGCCGAGCTCGGGCACGCCGGCGACGTCGGTCAGGAAGCGGATGCAGCGGGTGCAATGGATGCACCGGTTCATGCTGGTGGCGACGAGGGGACCCAGATTCTTGTCCCGCACCGCGCGCTTGTTTTCCTCGAAGCGGCCGCGATCGAAGCCATAGGCCATCGCCTGGTCCTGCAGATCGCACTCGCCGCCCTGGTCGCAGATCGGGCAATCGAGCGGGTGGTTGATCAGCAGGAATTCCATAACGCCCTTGCGGGCCTTGCGCGCCTTCTCGGAATTGGTGTGGATCACATTGCCGTCGGCGACCGGCATCGCGCAGGAGGCGACCGGCTTTGGCGATTTCTCGACCTCGACCAGGCACATCCGGCAATTGCCGGCGATCATCAGCCGCTCGTGATAGCAGAAATGCGGCACCTCGATGCCGAGGTCCTGGCAAGCCTGTAGGATCGTGCGGCCGTTCGGAACCTCGATTTCCCGGCCGTCGATCGTCGCTTTCGGCATCGCCCGCCCCTACTCCGCCGCCTGCCGCCGCGCCGCAACGGCCCGGTATTCGGCGATGCGCTGCTCCATCTCCGGCCGAAAATGACGGATCAACCCCTGCACCGGCCAAGCCGCGCCATCGGCCAGCGCGCAGATCGTGTGTCCCTCGATCTCGTAGGTGACATCGTTGAGGCTGTCGATTTCCTCGACCGAGGCGTTGCCGACGACCATCCGCTCCAGCACCCGCCAGACCCAGCCGAGGCCCTCCCGGCATGGCGTGCACTGGCCGCAGCTTTCGTTCTTGTAGAAGGCCGCCAGCCGCGCGATTGCCTTGATGATGTCGGTCGACTTGTCCATCACGATCAGCCCGGCGGTGCCGAGTGCGCTCTTGACCGCGACGAGGCTGTCGAAATCCATCAGCACCTCGTCGCAGATCGATTTCGGCAGCACCGGCGTCGACGAGCCGCCGGGGATCACGCCCATGAGGTTGTCCCAGCCGCCCCGGACACCGCCGGCATGGCGCTCGATCAACTCGCGCATCGGGACGCTCATCGCGTCCTCGACATTGCATGGTTTATTAACGTGGCCGGAGATGCAGTAGATCTTCGTGCCGGTGTTGCGCGGCCGGCCGATCCCGGCGAACCATGAAGCACCACGCTTCAAGATTTCCGGCGCAACCGCGATCGTCTCGACATTGTTGACCGTCGACGGGCAGCCGTAAAGCCCGACCTGGGCAGGAAACGGCGGCTTCAGCCGCGGCTGGCCCTTGCGGCCTTCGAGGCTTTCGAGAAGCCCGGTCTCTTCGCCGCAGATATAGGCGCCGGCGCCGCGGTGCAGATACAAATCCATGTCGTAACCAGAGCCGCAGGCGTTCTTGCCGAGCAGCCCGGCGTCATAGGCCTCCTCAATCGCGGCCTGGAGATTGACGGCCTCGTTGTAGAACTCGCCGCGGATGTAGATGTAGGTCGCGCTGGCGCCCATGCCGGCGCCGGCGACGAGACAGCCTTCGAGCAGACGGTGCGGGTCATAGCGCAGGATGTCACGGTCCTTGCAGGTGCCCGGCTCGCTTTCGTCCGCATTGACCACGAGGTAGTTCGGCCGCTCGGTCTGCTTCGGCATGAAGGACCATTTGAGGCCGGTCGGAAATCCGGCGCCGCCGCGCCCGCGCAATCCGGAGCTCTTGATCTCTTCGACGATCCAGTCGCGGCCCTTGAGGATTAGGTCCTTGGTGCCGTCCCAGACGCCACGTCGGCGCGCTCCGGCGAGCCGCCAATCGTGCTCGCCGTAGAGGTTGGTGAAGATGCGGTCCTTGTCAGCGAGCATCGCTCTCCCCGTGCGACCGCGTCTCGGTCAGCGTCGTCTTTCCGCCTTCCGGCATCGAACCCTGCCGTCCGATCACGGACCCCGGAGGCGGGGGCGTTCCGGCGCGCAAGGCGTCCAGCAGTGCCTCGGTCTTCGGCCCGTCGAGATCCTCGTAGAAATCGTCATTCACCCCCAGGATCGGCGCGTTAACACAAGCGCCGAGACATTCCATCTCGGTCAGTGTGAACAGCCCATCGTCACTGGTACCACCCATTTCGATGCCGAGCTTCCTCTCGCAGGCGTGGATCACAACGTCGCCACCGCGCAGCCAGCATGGCGTCGTCACGCAGGCCTGCAGCAAATACTTTCCGACCGGACGCAACTGAAACATCACGTAGAATGTCGCCACCTCATAGACCCGGATCGGCGGCATCCCGAGAACTTCGGCGACGTGGTCCATGGCCGACCGCGGCAGCCATCCGCCACTCTGACGCTGCGCTAGATCGAGCAGCGGCAACACCGCGCTTGCCTGGCGGCCGGGCGGGTATTTGGCGATGTGCCACTTCGCCTTTTCGAGATTCTCCGCGGTGAAGGAAAACGTGCTCCCGTCATCGTAGGGGATGCCGCGGTTGTATTCCGTCATCGGTCGATCTCGCCAAAAACAATGTCCATCGAGCCGATGATCGCGACCAGATCGGCAAGCATGTGTCCCTTGCACATGAAGTCTGACGCCTGCAGAAAGGCAAAGCCCGGGGCGCGGATCTTGCAGCGATACGGCCGGTTGGTGCCGTCCGACACCAGGTAGACGCCGAACTCGCCCTTCGGCGCCTCGACCGCGGTGTAGGTCTCGCCGGCCGGCACGTGATAGCCCTCGGTGTAAAGCTTGAAATGATGGATCAGCGCTTCCATTGACTGTTTCATCTCGGCGCGCGGCGGCGGCGTAACCTTGCGGTCGTTGACCTTCACCGGACCCGCCGGCATTTGCGCCAGCGCCTGCCGGATGATCCGCAGCGATTGGCGCATCTCCTCGACGCGGATCAGGTAACGGTCCCAGCAATCGCCGTTGCGGCCCACCGGGACATCGAATTCGATCTCGTCGTAGGCGTCGTAAGGCTGGTTCCGGCGCAGGTCCCAGGCGACCCCGGAGCCGCGCAACATCGGCCCGGAGAAGCCCCAATCGGCTGCCTGCTCGGCGGTGACGACGCCGATGTTGACGGTGCGCTGCTTGAAGATGCGGTTCTCGGTCAGCAGCCGCTCGATATCGTCGATCGTCTTCGGAAAGGTGTCGCAAAAGGCCAGGATGTCATCGGCAAGGCCGGCCGGCATGTCGGCATGCACACCACCGGGACGGAAATAGTTGGCATGCAGGCGGGCGCCCGAGACCCGCTCGTAGAACTCCATCAGCCGCTCGCGTTCCTCGAACCCCCAGAGGAACGGCGTTAGCGCACCGACATCGAGACCGAAGGCGCAGATGTTGAGGAGATGGTTGAGGATGCGGGTGATCTCGGCAAACAGCACACGGATGTACTTGCCGCGCGGCGGCGGCTCGATGCCCATCAATTTTTCGACGGCCAGCGCGAAGGCGTGCTCCTGGCACATCGGCGAGACGTAATCGAGCCGATCGAAATACGGGATTGCCTGCAGGTAGGTCTTGTATTCGATCAGCTTCTCGGTGCCGCGATGCAGGAGGCCGATATGCGGGTCGGCACGCTCGATGATCTCGCCGTCCATTTCGAGGACCATGCGCATCACGCCGTGCGCGGCCGGATGCTGCGGCCCGAAATTCATCGTGAAGTTGCGGATGCGCGGGGCCCCGGCCAGTTCGTCGAACTGGCCCTCCGGCGGCCCGGCATCACCGGCCGGCGGCGGTACGCTCAGATCGCTCATGCCGGCCCCTTCCCCGCACCCTCGTCCGGCGCGCTCGCCTTCTCGTCACCGGGCAGGATCTTGTCCATGCCCTCCCACGGCGACAGGAAGTCGAAACTACGAAATTCTTGTTTCAGTTTGACTGGTTCGTAGACGACCCGCTTCTGCTCCTCGTCGTATTTCAGCTCGACATAGCCGGTCAGTGGGAAATCCTTGCGCAGCGGGTGCCCGTCGAAACCGTAATCGGTAAGAATTCTGCGCAAATCCGGGTTGTCGCTGAACAGGATACCGTACAGGTCCCAGGTCTCGCGTTCCCACCAGCCGGCGCTGCTGAACAGCCCGACCGCCGATGGCACCGGATGCTCCTCATCGGTTTCGAGCTTCAGCCGGATGCGCTGGTTCAGGCTGAGGCTCAGCAGGTTGTAGACGACATCAAAGCGCATCGGCCGTTGCGGATGATCGACGCCGCAGATGTCCAACAGCACGGTAAACCGGCACTTCGGATCGTCACGCAAGAATTGCAGCACCCGGGGCACGGCGTCGCGCTCGATCCGGCAGCACAGCTCATGATGCGCAATCTCGCTTCCCAGCACTGCCCCCGGCACGCCGGCGGCCAGGTGTTCGGCAAGAGTGGCGAGGCGCTCGTCCATCGCAGCTAGAAGAAGCGGGTGAAGTTGCGAGAGCGGCGAATCTTCTGCTGCAGCAGCAGGATGCCGTAGAGCAGCGCCTCCGCGGTCGGCGGACAGCCAGGCACGTAGATGTCGACCGGGACGATTCGGTCGCAGCCGCGCACCACCGAATAGGAATAATGGTAATAGCCACCGCCGTTGGCGCAGGAGCCCATCGAGATCACCCAGCGGGGCTCCGCCATCTGGTCGTAAACCTTGCGCAGCGCCGGGGCCATCTTGTTGCACAGTGTGCCCGCGACGATCATCACGTCGGATTGGCGAGGGCTCGGGCGAAACACGACGCCGAAGCGGTCGAGGTCATAGCGGCTTGCCCCGGTATGCATCATCTCGACGGCGCAGCACGCAAGACCGAAGGTCATCGGCCAAAGCGAGCCGCTGCGGGCCCAGTTCAGCAGACCGTCGAGACTGGCGACAACAAAGCCCCGGTTCTCGATCTCCTCGGTCGCCGCCCGCAACAGGGCGTCCTGCTCGGCTCCGGGAGCCAGCGGTGGCGAGGTCGTGGTCACTCCCATTCGAGTGCCCCCTTCATCCATTCATAGACGAACCCGATCGTCAGCACCGCCAGAAACACCACCATCGACCAAAAGCCGAAGGCGCCGATGTCGCCGAGCGAAACCGCCCAAGGAAACAAGAACGCCACCTCGAGGTCGAAGATGATGAACAAGATCGCGACCAGGTAGTAGCGGACATCGAACCGCATGCGTGCGTCCTCGAACGGCTCAAATCCGCACTCATAGGGCGACAGCTTCTCGGAATCCGGCGCCTGCCGGGCCAACGTGACCGAGAAGACCACCATCAACAGCGCGAGCACGCCGGCAATGACGAGAAATACCAGAATCGGGAAATAGGCGCTGAGCAGGCTTTCCATGCGGTGCCTCGCGAAACGTACCCCGGCGCGTCCTACACAGATCGAGGCTGTGGTCGCTATGCTGTCGGTGTTGGCCGCAGGTGAACCCCGCGGCGCTCCCTTGTCTTGTCTTATTCCCCCGTACCGCACCCTGATCGATGGCGGGAGCGACGGGACTCGAACCCGCGGCCTCCGGCGTGACAGGCCGGCGCTCTAACCAACTGAGCTACGCCCCCGCAGCCGTCGATCGGGGCGGCAAGTCGTAACCCCGCACCCCAGGGGTGTCAAGCAACCCCGGCGCGCTCGAACCGGGATCAGCAGTGGCAGCAAGCATTGGTGGGCGATGAGGGATTCGAACCCCCGACCCCCTCGGTGTAAACGAGATGCTCTGCCAGCTGAGCTAATCGCCCTCGGCGCCCATACCGGGCCGCCCTCCCTATATGGCGGCGCCGCCAGGGAACATAACCTTTTACTTGTTGAGCTGATCGCGGAGACGCTTGCCAGGCTTGAACTTGGCCTGCTTCGAGGCAGCGATCTTGATTTTCTCGCCGGTGCGCGGATTGCGCCCTTCGGAAGCCGCCCGGCGGGACACCGAGAAGGTTCCAAAGCCAACCAGACGAACCTCGCCCCCGCCGTTCAAGGCGCTGGTAATCGCATCGAAGACGGCATCGACGGCCCGATTTGCCGCCGCCTTGGAGAGATCAGCCTTACCGGCGACAGAATCGACGAGTTCGTTTCTGTTCACGTGTTGCCCCCTAAGCGAGTGTCCGGGATAGTAACGAGCGCTTTTGCGCGGGCGAGTTTAGAGCGCGGCCCGGCAATGTCAACGCCGCAAGCCTGAAAAAACCGAGCCTTTTCGCGGAGGTTACCGGGGTTTGTCGCGGCGTCGCATGAAGCTGCAAGCGCCGCGGCAACCGCCCGGTAGCTCTATCAATGCGTTACCAGACCCGAACGCTCTTCGCCTGATGCGGGAATAACCGGCGCCGTCTCGCTGTCCGCATCCCATTCGATCGGCGCCAGCGGCCCGGTAAGGGCTTGGCTGAGGACTTCGTCGATCGTGCGCACAGGGACAATGTGCAATCCACGCTTCACGTTGTCCGGGATTTCCGCCAGGTCCTTTTCGTTCTCGGCCGGGATCAGCACCGTCTTCAAACCGCCGCGCAAGGCCGCCAGGAGCTTCTCCTTGAGGCCGCCGATCGGCAGCACCCGGCCGCGCAGCGTGATTTCGCCGGTCATCGCGAGGTCGCGCCGGACCGGGATGCCGGTCAGCACAGACACGATCGAGGTCGCCATCGCGACGCCGGCCGACGGACCGTCCTTCGGGGTCGCCCCCTCGGGCACGTGGACGTGAATGTCCTTCTTCTCGAACAGGGTCGGCTTGATGCCGAACACTTGGCTGCGCGACTTGACGTAGCTTTCGGCGGCTTGCACCGACTCCTTCATCACGTCGCCAAGCTTGCCGGTGGCGGTCACCCGCCCCTTGCCGGGCACGGTCACCGACTCGACGGTCAGTAACTCGCCGCCGACTTCGGTCCAGGCGAGCCCGGTCGTCACGCCGACCAGATCCTCGGCCTCGGTCTCGCCAAACCGGAAGCGCCGCACCCCGGCATATTTGTCGAGGTTGCGCCGAGTGACGCTGACCCGGGTGGTCTTCTTCATCAGGATGTCTTTGATCGCCTTGCGGGTCAGGTTGGCGATCTCGCGCTCCAGGTTACGAACGCCGGCCTCGCGAGTGTAGTAGCGGATGACATCGCGCAGCGCGTCCTCGCTGATCGCCCATTCCCCCTTCTTGAGGCCGTGCTCCTTGACCTGCTTCGGGATCAGATGGCGCTTGGCGATCTCGACCTTCTCGTCCTCGGTATAGCCGGGGAGCCGGATGATCTCCATGCGGTCCATCAGCGGCTGCGGCATGCGCAGCGTGTTCGCCGTGGTAACGAACATTACGTCCGAGAGATCGTAATCCACCTCCAGGTAATGGTCGTTGAAGGTCGAGTTCTGCTCCGGGTCCAGCACTTCGAGCAGCGCCGATGACGGATCGCCGCGCCAATCGGCGCCGATCTTGTCGACCTCATCGAGCAGGAACAGCGGGTTGGACGATTTGGCCTTCTTCATGCCCTGCAGCACTTTGCCGGGCATCGAGCCGATATAGGTCCGGCGATGGCCGCGGATCTCGGCTTCGTCGCGCACCCCGCCCAAAGACATGCGGACGAAGTTGCGGCCGGTCGCGCGCGCCACGGATTTGCCGAGCGAGGTCTTGCCGACGCCCGGCGGCCCGACGAGACAAAGGATCGGGCCCTTCATCTTCTTGATCCGCTGCTGGACAGCGAGGTATTCGAGGATGCGCTCCTTGACCTTCTCCAGCCCGAAATGGTCGGCGTTGAGCACGCGCTCGGCGCTAGAAATGTCGCGCTTGATCTTGGTGCGCTTCTGCCATGGCAGCGACAGCAGCCAGTCGAGGTAATTGCGCACGACGGTCGCCTCGGCCGACATCGGGCTCATGCTGCGCAGCTTCTTCAGCTCCGCCATGGCCTTGTCGCGGGCTTCCTTGGAGAACTTGGTCTTGGCGATCTTCTCCTCGAGCTCGGCCATCTCGTCGCGGCCGTCCTCGCCTTCACCCAATTCCTTCTGGATCGCCTTCAACTGCTCGTTCAGATAGTACTCGCGCTGGGTCTTCTCCATCTGGCGCTTGACCCGGCTGCGGATGCGCTTCTCGACCTGGAGGACGCCGATCTCGCCCTCCATGTAGCCGAACACCTTTTCCAGCCGCTCGGAGACCGACTCCGCTTCGAGCAGCTCCTGCTTCTCGGAGATTTTCAGCGACAGATGCGAGGCAACCGTGTCGGCGAGCTTGCCGGAATCCTCAATCTGATTGATCGAGACCAGCACCTCCGGCGGAATCTTCTTGTTGAGCTTGATGTACTGCTCGAACTGCGCAACCACCGTGCGGGCGAGCGCCTCGGTTTCCTGCTGGGTCCCGGAGTCCTCGGGGATCGTCTCGGCCTCGGCCTGAAAGAATGCCGGATTCTCGGCGAAGCGCTTGATCCGCGCGCGCTGACCGCCCTCGACCAACACCTTGACGGTTCCGTCGGGCAGTTTCAGCAGTTGCAGCACGGTGCCGATCGTGCCGACGGTATAGATGTCGGCCGTCGTCGGGTCGTCCTGCGCCGCGTTCTTCTGGGTGACGAGCAGAATCTGCTTGTCATCCTTCATCACGTCTTCGAGCGCCCGCACCGATTTTTCGCGGCCGACAAAGAGCGGCACGATCATATGCGGAAAGACCACGATGTCGCGGAGGGGCAGGACGGGATAGAGCGCTGTGCGTTGCGCGAGATCTGACATAGGCCCTCTTTTTTCGTTGTCCTGGCCGCCGTTGCTACAGGCAGCCGGTATGACAAGCCGTGTTTAGGTTGGCTTCCCGGTCGCGGCCGTCAAGCTGCCCGGCCAGGATGCCGCGCCCCTAGCTGCCGGTGCCGGTGTCGCCGCGGCGGTCCGAATAGATGTGCAGCGGTTTCGCCCTCCCTTCGACGACCTCGCGGTTGATCACGATGTCGCTAACCCCGGCCAGGCTCGGCAGGTCAAACATCGAATCGAGCAGGATGTTCTCCATGATCGAGCGCAGTCCGCGGGCGCCGGTCTTGCGGGCGATCGCCTTCTGAGCGATGCCGCGGAGCGAATCTTCGGTCAATTCGAGGCGGACATCCTCCATCTCGAAGAGCCGCTGGTACTGTTTCACCAGCGCGTTCTTCGGCTTCATCAGGATGTCGACCAGCGCGTCCTCGTCGAGATCGTCGAGTGTCGCGACGACTGGAAGACGGCCGACGAATTCCGGGATCAACCCGAACTTCAGCAAATCCTCGGGTTCAAGTTCGCGCAGTATCTCGCCGGTCTTGCGCTCGTCGGGGCCGCGGACCTCGGCGCCGAAGCCGATCGAGGTGCCCTGCCGCCGTTGCGAGATGATCTTTTCGAGCCCGGAAAACGCACCGCCGCAGATGAACAGAATGTTGGTCGTGTCGACCTGCAGAAACTCCTGCTGCGGGTGCTTGCGCCCACCCTGCGGTGGCACCGAGGCAATCGTGCCTTCCATGATCTTGAGGAGTGCCTGCTGCACACCCTCGCCCGATACGTCGCGGGTGATCGACGGGTTATCGGATTTGCGCGAGATCTTGTCGACCTCGTCGATATAGACAATGCCGCGCTGGGCCCGCTCGACGTTATAATCGGCCGATTGCAGCAGCTTCAGGATGATGTTCTCGACGTCCTCGCCGACATAGCCGGCCTCGGTCAGCGTCGTTGCATCGGCCATCGTGAACGGGACGTCGATGATGCGTGCCAGCGTCTGCGCCAGCAGCGTCTTGCCGGAGCCGGTCGGTCCTACCAGCAGGATATTCGACTTGGCCAGCTCGACATCATTGTTTTTGGCGCCGTGCGCCAGCCGCTTGTAGTGGTTGTGCACCGCGACCGACAGGACGCGCTTGGCATGGTCCTGGCCGATCACATAATCGTCGAGAACACGGCAGATATCGCGCGGACCGGGCACCCCGTCGCGCGACTTGACCAATGTCGTCTTGTGTTCTTCACGGATGATATCCATGCAGAGTTCGACGCATTCGTCGCAGATGAAGACGGTTGGACCCGCGATCAGCTTCCTGACTTCGTGCTGGCTTTTGCCGCAGAACGAACAGTAGAGGGTGTTCTTCGAGTCGCTACCGCTGGATTTGCTCATCGCCACTCCGTTACCGGAAGCCGGCACACGCTCCGGGCGGCCCGGTGCCTCGCCGCCCCACCCCAACCCAGACGGGCTGAGTATATGTGCTCGTATTCGATCAACAACTAGTTAAATCCCTATGCTCCCTGTGATTTAGGAATTCACGACGCGCGTGCCCGATCCTCGATCGTGGTCGGCCGGGACTCGACAACCTCGTCGACAATCCCGAACTCCTTGGCCTCGATCGGGGTCAGGAAGCGATCGCGCTCGACCGCGTTGGCGATCGTCTCCAGCGGTTGGCCGGTGTGCTTGACGTAGATCTCATTCAGCCGGGCCCGTAACCGCAGGATTTCCCTGGCCTGAATCTCGATATCGGTGGCTTGGCCCTGGGCGCCGCCGGATGGCTGGTGGATCATGATATTGGCGTTCGGCAGGGCGAAGCGCTTGCCCTTGGCGCCGGCGCAGAGCAGCAGCGAGCCCATCGAGGCGGCCTGACCGATGCACACCGTCGAGACCGGCGAGCGGATGTATTGCATCGTGTCGTAGATCGCCAGCCCCGAGGTCACGACCCCGCCCGGCGAGTTGATGTAGAACGCGATGTCCTTGGTCGGGTTCTCCGATTCGAGGAATAGCAGCTGAGCGCAGATCAGGCTTGCGACCGCGTCATGCACCGGCCCGACCAGAAAGATGATCCGCTCCTTCAACAGGCGCGAATAGATATCGTAGGCCCGTTCGCCCCGGTTGGTCTGCTCGACCACCATCGGGACGAGGTTATTCATCTGGGGTTCGGAAAACTGGCTCATCGGTCTCTCCTGAACCGGCGCCGCGCCAGCGGCTACCGCTGTAATGATCTTAGTCGGACGCACCCTCGGCGTCTTCTGCGGCATCTTCTCCATCGGCGCCGACCGCGGCGATCAGCTCCTCCGGGCTCACCTTGCGCTCTTCGGGTTTGGCCATCTCGACGATGAAATCGACGACCTTTTCCTCGAAGATCGGCGCCCGCAGATTGTTCACCGCATCCGGGTTCTTGCGATAGTACTCGATCACCTGCCGCTCATAGCCAGGGTGCCGCCGCGCCTCACGGGTCAACGCTTGGTTGAGCTCTTCCTGGGATACCGTAATGTTGTTGCTCCGGCCCACCTCGGCAAGCAGCAACCCCAGGCGAACCCTGCGCTCCGCCAGCTTGCGGTATTCCTCGCGGGCCTCCTCCTCATCCTCTTGCTCGGCCGCAGTGGTCGCAGGTTCGCTATCCGAGGCACCTTCGAGGGCGGTTTCCTCTGGCGCAACGAGCGCTGCTGCATCGAGCGGCTCATCAGCCGCCTTGGCCGAATCATCGCCTTCGCCAGCCCCAGCCGCCGAGCCGGCCTGCTGCTGTCGTCCAGCCTGGTACTGGCTCCAGATGCTGTCGAATTCGATGTCGAGCATGCCGGGCGGGACCGGGAAATGGTAACGCTCGGCCAGTTTGTCGAGTAGCGCCCGTTTCAGCTTTTGCCGCGACAGTCCTTCATAGTCGCGCTGCATGCGCTGCCGGATCTCCTGGCGCAATTCATTCAGGTTCTCCAACCCGATCGCCTCGGCAAGACTGTCGTCGATCACCGCCGGCAGGCGCTGCCGCACCTCCTTGACCGTGACCTCGAACACCGCCTCCTTGCCGGCGAGGTCCGGATTGCCCGAATCGGCCGGAAAGGTAACGGTCACGTCGCGCTTGTCGCCGGGCTTTACGCCGAGCAGCTGATCGCTGAAGCCGGGCAGCAGCCCTTCGGCGCCGAGCTCGATTTCGCGGCCCTCGCCACGGCTGCCGGTAATCTCCTCGCCGCCGATCCGACCGACAGTGTCGGCGATGATAATGTCGCCCTTCTCCGCCGGACGCTCGACCGGCTCCGATTTGCGCTGCTGTTCGGCCATCCGGGTGACCGCCTTATCGATTTCCTCGTCGGGTACCTCGACAACCAGCCGCTCGAGCCCGAGATCGCCGAACTGTGGCTCCGGCATTTCCGGCAGCGTCTCGACCGACATCGTGTACTCGAAATCGCCGCCTTCCGCCGCCGACACGATCTCGACCTTGGGCGGCAGGGCCGGGCGGATCTTGTGCTCCTGTATCGCCTCAGCCGAGCTGGTCTGAACCGCATTCTCCAGAACCTCGCCGCGCACCGCCGGACCGAAGCGGCGCTGCAGCAGCTGCATCGGCACCTTGCCCGGGCGGAACCCGGGCATCCGGAAGGTCCGGCCGATCTCGCCGAGCCGGCGGCTGATCTGGGCATCGATATCGCCCGCCGGAACCGTGATCTTGAATTCGCGCTTCAGTCCTTCGGCGCTGGTTTCGGTGATCTGCATCGGAAAACGCTCATCCTCGAGTATCGCATCCGGGCCCGAGGTGCCGGAGGCATGATGGTGCGGGCGGGGGGATTTGAACCCCCACGATTTTCATCGCTGGAACCTAAATCCAGTGCGTCTGCCAGTTCCGCCACGCCCGCAGCAGCGGCAGGCCGCGAGCGCCGCTTGCGCCGGCAGCGGCGCGTTCTAGCACAGCCGTCGCGGGCAAACATAGGCAACCCTGGACAGGCATCAAACAACGGCAACCGGAATTGGTCCCGCTCTGCCACGCAGCAGGCTGCGCACGCCCGCGGCAGCAGCCCGGCCACCCTCCTGATAGGCGACGTGGTTCGCCTCGATCTCGTCGAGGCTGTAGCGATAATTGACCATGATCCCGGCCGATTGCTGCATGCCGTTGACCGAGCGGTCGCCGAGCCAGTTGAGGCGCTCGATGCGGGCTCCATTGGTCAGATGGAAATGCGCGACCGGATCGAGCGCGCGGCCGGACGGCGCCCTCGCTTGCACCAGATATTGGGCGGCGAGCCGCATCAACGGCTCGCGCAGGATCGCGGCGGTGCGCGCGTCCTCGGCCCAACTCGGCGTCTCGATCAGAGCCAGAAACTCACGTTCGGCCGGCAGGTCCGCGGCGCCCGCACCGAGCGATTCCAGCGCTCGGATTTCGGTCGGCAGCAACACCTCCCCCCGCTCAATTTCAGCAGTGAGCCAGTTGCGGAAGCCCGGCATCGGCGACAGGGTCGCGAAGGTCTTGACGCGCGGCAGTTCGGCCGCGAGCGCGTCGACGACGCGCTTGATCAGAAAGTCGCCGAAGCTGATGCCGACCAAGCCACGCTGGCAATTCGAAATCGAATAGAAGATCGCGCTGTCCGCCTCCTGCGGGTCGCCGATCGGCGCGGCCTCGTCCAGCAGCCCTTGGATGTTGCCGGCCATACCGCCGACCAAGGCGATTTCGACAAAGATCAGCGGCTCTTCCGGCATGCGCGGATGAAAGAATGCGAAGCAGCGGCGGTCGGCTTCGAGTCGATTCTTCAGGTCCGTCCAGCCGCGGATCTCATGCACCGCCTCGTATCCCATCAGCCTTTCCAGCAGCGCGGCGGGCGAATCCCAGGTGATCCGCTGCAATTCGAGAAAGCCGATGTCGAACCAGTTGGCGAGCAGCTCTCGCAGATCGTCGGCGAGAGCGCGCATCGGCGCCTCGCCATTGACGAAACCAAGCAGCTCGGCGCGCATATCCACGAGGAACTTGACGCCCTCCGGCAGCGCGTTGAAGTGCCGCAGTAGATTGAGCCGCGGCGCCGAGAGCGCGGTACGGAGCTCGCGCTCGGCGGCTTTGCGTTCGGCTTCGGTCGTCGCCGCCTGCACCTTGGCGCAGCAGCGATCGACCGCGTCGCGGTCGGTGTCGAACTCTTCGGCCAGGATGTGCAGGAAGCGCTCGCGCCCGCCCCGGTTCAGCGCAAGATAGCTGCGGCCGAGCGCAGCAGCGCGGGCGCGCGCGGTGACCTCGCCGCCAAGGGGATCGAGGCAGGCGAGCATCTGGCGCCGCAGCCGGGCGGCATCGTCTTCGGGCAGATCTGGGCGGAGCGTGCCGGTGCGGCCGATGCGCGCCGATGCGGCAATCTCGCGCCAGGCGTTGCGGAGGTTGGCGAGGGTCCGGTCGACAAAGCCGTCGAGCAGGCGGGGCGAGGCGCGTTCGCTCATTGCAGGACGGCTCCTTCAGCGCGCCGTCGCAATCCGGCGAGCGCGGCCGGCAGTGTCTCGATCAGATCCTCGGCTACCAGCCCGGGCCCGACCCGATCGGCGGCATCGCCGTGCAGCCAGACCGCGGCGGCGGCAGCCTGGAACGGCTCCATTTCTTGCGCTAAGAGGCCAAGCACCAGACCTGCCAGGACATCGCCCGAACCGGCGGTGGCCAGCGTCGGCGGTGCATTCTCATTAATGACGAGGCGGCCGTCCGGCGCCGCGACCACCGTGTCGTTACCCTTGAGCACGACCACGGCACCGCTTCGCTGCGCCGCCCGACGCGCCTTATCAAGCTTGCTGCCGGACGCGTCGAACAACCGGGCGAACTCGCCTTCATGGGGAGTCATAACGCAGGGGGAGCGGATCGCCGCAAACATGGTCTCCGGGTCCTCCGCGAACGCCGTCAATGCGTCGGCGTCAAGCACGGCGCGCTTCTTAGCTGCCAATAAGGCCAGAACCATGTCACGCGTATGACCCCCGATTCCCGCACCCGGCCCAATCAACGCTGCGTTGCGGCGTTTGTCCGATAATAAACCGGAAAAATCATTAAGCCCGCCGACCGGTTGGACAATCACACCGGTCAGCGCCGCCGCATAGACCGGGAATGCAGTCTCCGGCGCCGCGACGGTGACGAGCCCGGCACCGGCCCGAGCGGCAGCGCGAGCGGCAAGGCGCGCGGCGCCGGACATCACCGCGCCGCCGGCTACCAGCGCATGTCCGCGCGCGTATTTGTGCATGTCAGGTCGCGGCCAAGGAAACCCATCGAGCCAGCAATCCGGATCGTTGGCGGCGATCTGCGGTGCGATTCGGTCGAGCACGGCCGGCTCAATGCCGATTTGCGCGACCAGGGTCTCGCCGCAATGGCTTCGGCCGGGCAGCAGCAGGTGCCCCGGTTTCCGGCGAAAGAAAGTCACGGTCAGCGCGGCCTTCGGTGCGGCGCCGCGAACCTTGCCGGAGCCGCCGTCGATCCCGCTCGGGACATCGACGGCGACGACTGGGGGCCAGTGCCCGCCGAGCGCCGCAATCGTCTCGGCCGCGACCCCTTCGACCGGGCGCGCCAACCCGGCGCCGAAGATCGCGTCGATCACGAAAGTGGCGCCGTCCAACACGGCCGGGCCCATCTCCTCGACGCGACCAGGCCAGCTTGCCGCCGCCGCGGCGGCATCGCCCTTCAGCGCGCCTCGCTCGCCGAGCAAAGCGACCCGAACCGGCCAGCCGCGTTCAGCCAGGATGCGTGCCGCGACAAACCCATCGCCGCCATTGTTGCCCGGGCCGCACAGCGCTATGACGGACTGACGCGGCCAGCGCCGCGAGACGGCGTCGGCGACCGCACGCCCGGCATTCTCCATCAGCGCGGTGCCAGCCGTGCCGCCGGCAATCGTCAGACGGTCGGCCTTGCCCATTTCGGCGGGCGTCAGCAGCGCGTGCCGGTGAAGTGCATGGCCGGGCCAAGGTGCGTTCGCATCGCTCATCGCGGCAAAGGTGGGGTGCGCCCGGAGCGTCGGAAAGTCCGGCCCGCCGGACGGGGCCGCGAACTTGACGCTGCGACGGCGAAACGCTACCTCCACGCGCGACGGCGGGTGTAGCTCAGTTGGTTAGAGCGCCAGATTGTGGATCTGGAGGTCGTGGGTTCGAAACCCATCACTCGCCCCATTCTTCCGCTGACGAGCGCTAGCTGGCACATTCCGGATTTACCCGACCGGATGGGAGGCTCGCCATGCGCCTTGCAGGAAAAGTCGCCGTCGTGATCGGCGCCGGGCAGAGTCCCGGCGAAGGCATCGGCAACGGCCGCGCCACGGTGCTGCGCTTCGCCCAGGAGGGTGCACGCATCCTGGCGGTCGACCGCGACCTTGGCTCGGCCGAGGAGACGGCGGTGCTGGCGCAGCAGGAGGGTGGCGAGTGCGCCGCCTACGCGGCCGATGTGACACGCGAGGCGACGCTCGCGGCGGCGATGCAGGAGGCAGTCGCGCGGTGGGGCCGCATCGACATCCTGCACAACAATGTCGGGGTCAGTGTCGCCGGCGGCGACAAGCCGCTTCTCGAATTGACCGAGGACGCCTTCGACAGGGTCAGCGCGATCAATCTGCGCGGCACGATCATGGCCTGCAAACACGCGCTGCCGGTGATGCGACAGCAGCGCTCCGGTGTGATCGTCAACATCTCCTCTGTCGCCGCGTTCGAGAACACCTATCCGTTGGTCACGTATAAGGTGACCAAGGCCGGGATGGTCGCCTTTACCCAACAGCTGGCCTTGGCGGAAGCCCCCTACGGCATCCGCGCCAACTGCATTCTGCCGGGGCTGATGGATACGCCGATGGCGGTCGACACAAGAGCGCGGGCGAGCAACCGCAGCCGCACCGAAGTCGCCGCCGAGCGCGACGCCAAGGTGCCGCTGCGCGGCAAGATGGGCACCGGCTGGGACGTCGCAAATGCAGCCCTGTTCCTGGCTTCCGACGAAGCCAATTTCATCACCGGCGTGGCGCTGCCGGTCGATGGCGGCGCGCTGGTGAAGGTCGGCTGATTTTGGCTGCGGTGCGTATCAAGCGCCCGCGAAGAACTAGCGGGACTCGTCGGGCGTTGTTGCCTCGGCGCTGCTGCCTTGGGCCTCATGGATCGCGTGCACCACCCGCGCCCACAGGTCGCGGCCCCGCCAGTCGTCGCTGTCGATCATCTCGTTCAGACGCTCCACAGCGACATGAACGGCGCGCGTCCCGTGCTGGCGAATGAGATCGCGGGCGATTGTGATCGCCTCGCCCTCGCTGGTTTGCATCCCGACCCTCCGGTCGGAAATCAATACCCGCAGCGGCCCATAATCGTTCGAGCGAACGGTTCGAAATCGCCGAAAAAGCAAGACATTCGGCTGTAAAACGTGCGCGTCGCGCGAGCCCTCACCGGTCCCGCAAGCACTGCCAAAGAGACCGACGGCCGAGCTCAGCGCGGGGCTGGCGCCAGCGGGTCGTAGGCCTGCGGCTCAGGCTCCAGCTCGGCCTCGGTGAAGCCCATCGCCGCCAAAAACGCCTCACGCACCTCGGCCGGCTGGCCGGTCTGAAAGATGTAGCCGTGCAGGTTCCGGCGGCTGAACGGGTCGCGCATGAGTTCGGCTCGGCTGAACCCTTCGATGAAGTTTTTGCGCTCGGCCACCGGCAATTCGATCGCCCGGTTGATCTCGGCATCGCGAATCACCGCTTTCGGATCGCGCCTCTGCGCGACGGCGTCGAGATCGCGCAGGAACCGGCGCCGCATCATCACGATGCCCCGATCGCTTGGACCGAGATGCTCCTTCGTGCGCTCGGCGATGCGCCCCTGCCCGACCCAGGTCACGAAATCCTGGTTCATCACGTGGCTGGTGACCCAACGGCCCGTTGCGGGATCAGCGATCGGCCCCTGCCAGGTCGGGATGCTGTTCTGCACATAAGGATCGCGCTCGCGCGGCACCCGGCTGAAATGCCACATGAGGCTCAGCGTATTGTGGTCATCGACCGGTACGCGGAATTCGATGTGGTTGCCGGTGAACAGCGCGTTCGGCCACAGGCAGACGCGACCAACCGTCCACAACCGGTCGGTCTCGTCGGTGTCGGTGCGGATGCGCTTGTACTGGAACCCGTAATCGAACTCGACGAAATCGACTTTGACGTGGCGCGGCGTATAGGGGCCGGTCTGGCCGGCGAGCCGCACGCTCCAGTTCGAATGCGTCCACTCGAAATGCACGGGGTCGATCGAGTTCTCCTGGCACTGAAACCAGTTGCACGGGATCTCGGCCTTGACGATCTGGCGAAACCCGTTCTTCCAGGAGAAGAATTCCCAATCCGGTACCAGCGGCCGCGGCTCCGGCCCGAGATAGGCCCAAAGCAGGCCGCCCAACTGCTCGACCGGATAAGCCGTGATCCGGATCTCGTCCTTGAGCCGCAACTCCGGATGGGCGACGTCCTCATACGGCATCGCCAGGCAGCGCCCGGAATCGTCGTACAGCCAGCCGTGGTAGTTGCAGCGCAGGCCGCATTCCTCGACATAGCCATAGCTCAGGTCGGCGAGGCGATGGCGGCAATGGCGGTCGAGCAGCCCATAGCGGCCGCCGAGGTCCCTGTAGAGTACGAGGTCTTCCCCGAGCAGCCGGACCGGCTTCGCGCCGGGCTCGGCGAACTCGCTGGCGCCGGCGATCGGCCACCAATAGCGCCGCAACAATTCGCCCATCGGCGTCCCGGCGCCGGTCTGCGTCAGCAGATCCCAGCGGCTTGTTTGCTCGGCGGAAATGTCGTTCGGCATGGCTTCGGCCCAGTCGCGGCGGCGGCCGATCATAGGTCGTCAGGCCACGATGCGGGAGGGGAAAGCGAGTGCTAGGCTGGGCCCTCGGACAGCGAGGACCATGCGATGGCAGATGCGAAAACCGGGGCCGAGCACCTGCGCTCGCTACAGGATAGTCGTTCCGTCTACATCGATGGCGAGCGCGTCGCCGACGTCACCGAGCATTCCGCCTTCCGCAACGCCTGCCGCGCCGCCGCCGCGCTGTACGACTACCAGTCCGACCCCGCCAACATCGAACGCATGACCTTCGCGCCGGAGGGCGCCGGCGCCTACCGCCGCATCAATCGTGCCTGGCAGCGGCCAAGGAGCCATCCGGAGCTGGTGGCACGGCGGCAGGCGCTGGCCTCCTGGGCCGAGCTGACCTGCGGCTTTCTTGGACGGGCGCCGGACCATGTCGCGTCGAGCCTGGTCGGCCAGGTGCTGGGCATCGAGGTATTCCGCCGGCACGGCGAGGAGCGCGCAAAGGCGCTACTCGACTATTTCGACTATGCGAGCCGCAACGACCTCTACCTCAGCTACGTCATCATCAATCCACAGGCTGAGCGGGCAAAGGCCTGGGGCGAACAGGCCGAGGACCTGGTCGCCCGGGTCGTCGACGAGGACAGCGCCGGGATTACAGTCCGCGGCGCCAAGATGCTCGGCACCGCGGTGATCATGGCCAACGAGATCCTGGTCGCCAGTTTGCAGCCGCTGCGGCCCGGCGAGGAGGACATCGCGTTGTCCTTTGCGATCCCGGTCGCGGCCAAAGGCCTGAAAATCCTATCGCGAAAATCCTACGAGGCGGCGGCGGTGTCGCATTTCGACAACCCGCTGTCATCGCGGTTCGACGAGAACGACGCGCTGATCTGGTTCGAGGACGTCAAGGTGCCGTGGGACCGAGTCTTCGTCTATCGCGACACCGATATGTGCCGGGCCCAGTTTCACGACACGCTCGGCCACACTTTCCAGAACTACCAGGCGCAGATCCGGCTGATGGTCAAGGTGAAGTTCCTGGTCGGGATCGCGCGGCGCATCGCCGAGACGATCGGCACCGCGGCGATGCCTCCGGTCCGCGAGACCCTGGGCCGACTCGCGGCACAGGCGGCGATGGTCGAGGGCATGGTCTGGGGCATGGAGGCCGCCGGGCACGACGAGAACGGCTATTTCGTGCCCGACAAGCACATGATGTACGCGGCGCAGGTGTTGACCCAGGAGCTTTACCCGAAGCTGGTCGATACGATCCGCGGGCTGGCCGGCGGCGCGCTGATCATGCTGCCGTCCTCGGAGCGCGATTTTGGTAACCCGGAACTCGCCGCGATTATCGGCAGGACGCAGCGCTCTGCGGTTGCCGAGCCGGAGGACCGAGTCAAGTTCCTGAAGCTGGCCTGGGACGCGGTCGGCTCGGAATTCGGCTCGCGCCATACGCAATACGAGATGTTCTACGCCGGCGCGCCGTTCGTGACCTGCGGCCACAGCTTCCGTACCTATGATTGGGGCGGCGCCGACGCGCTGGTGCAGCAGGTACTTTCGGGAGCGAAGTAGCCTGATCTGGCCCGCGGGCCGCCGCTATGCGCGGCGGCGCGCCTTCGGACGGTCCCTGTCGAAGCGCTCCAAGACCCGTGCGGCGACTCGCGGGCTGACGAAATGCGTGATGTCGCCGCCGAGCGCGCCGATTTCCTTGACGAAGCGCGACGAGATGAATTGGAAGCGGTCCGAGGCCATCAGGAACACGGTCTCGATCGCCGGGTTGAGCCGTGCGTTCATGCCGGCCATCTGGAACTCGTATTCGAAATCGGAGACCGCGCGCAGGCCGCGGACGATGATGCTGGCCCCGACCGACTCCGCGAAGTTCATCAGCAGGATGTCGAACGACCGCACCTCGATCCGCGAGGCATCGCCGTTTTCAAGGTGCGCCAGCTCGCCGCGGACGATCTCGACCCGCTCGTCGGTCGAAAACAGCGGCCCCTTGCCGTCGTTGCGCGCTACCCCGATCACCAGCTTGTCGACGACATGGAGGGCGCGCCGGATGATGTCGGTGTGGCCGTTGGTGATCGGGTCGAAGGTGCCGGGATAAATCCCGACCCGGGTGCTGCTCACGCCTGTCCCCCTATGCGACGTCGCCGGTTGCATCGGGGTCATGCCCGTTGCCGTTGCCGTTGTCATCATTTTCTTCGGCAACCTCCGGCAGGCGCGCGACCGAGACAACGCGCTCGCCCTCGCCGAATTTGAAGATCACGACGCCCTGACTGCAGCGGCGGGCGATGCGGATGTCGCCGACCGGACAGCGGATCACCATGCCGCCATCGGTGACCAGCATCGTCTGATCGTTGTGCCCGACCGGGAAGACGGCGACGACCGCGTCTTGGCGCTTCGTCAGATCCATGTTGTTGATGCCCTGACCGCCGCGATTGGTGATGCGGTAGCTATACGCCGAGGTGCGGACGCCGAAGCCCTTCTCGGTAACACTGAGGAGAAATTCCTCGCGGCTGGCGAGGTCAGCGAACAGCTCCTCGGAGATCGCTCCCTCGGCCGCTTCCTCGGTGCCGTTCTCGTCCGCCGGCCCAGGGTCCTGCGCTTCCGCCAGATCGCTCTCCTCACCCATCTGGCGGCGACGCTGACCGGCCAGGCTCAGATAGGCCCGCCGGGTCTCGGGCGCGACCTCCTGGTGGCGCAGGATCGACATCGAGATCACCCGGTCATCGCCGAGCAGCTTGACGCCGCGCACGCCGACCGAGCTGCGACCGGTGAAAACACGCACGTCGCCAACCTGGAAGCGGATCGCCTTGCCGTTGCGGGTCGCCAGCAATACGTCGTCGGCGTCGCTGCAGGTCGCGACAGCGATCAGCCGATCGTCGGCATCCTCACCCTCGAATTTCATCGCGATCTTGCCGTTGGCGCGGATATCGGTGAAATCGCTGAGCGCATTGCGCCGCACATAGCCGTTGGCAGTGGCGAACACGACGGTGAGGTCGGCCCAGCTCTCCTCATCTTCGGGGAGCGGCATCACCGTCGAGATTGTCTCGCCCTCGGTCAAGTTGGGGAGCAGGTTGATCATTGGCCGGCCGCGCGCCTGCGGTGTGCCGAGCGGCAGCCGATACACCTTGAGCTTGTAGACCTTGCCCGACGAAGTGAAGAACAGCACCGGGTCAAGCGTCGAGGCGACGAAGACCTGGCTGAGGAAATCCTCTTCCCGGATCGCCATGCCGGCGCGCCCGCGCCCGCCGCGGCGTTGGGCGCGGTAGGTCGATAGCGGCACCCGCTTGATGTAGCCGCTGTGGCTGACCGTGACGACCATATCCTCGCGCTGGATCAGCGCCTCGATATCGGCCTCGAATTCGACATCCTCGATCGCGGTGCGCCTGGGAGTCGCGAACTGCTCCCTGATCGCGAGCATTTCCTCCCGCAGCACCTCGATCAGACGCTGCCGGGAGCGCAGGATCGCGACATGGCCGCCGATCTCGGCGACCAGCTCCTGCAATTCGCCGCCGATCTTGTCGCGCTCCAGTCCGGTCAGGCGCTGCAGCCGCAGGTCGAGGATCGCGCGGGCCTGCTCGTCGGTCAGCTGGTAAGTACCGTCGAGATCGAGCCGGCCCTCCTCGCCGACCAGCTCGAGGTACTGTGCGACGTCGCCGGCCGGCCAGCGCTGGCCAACCAGCCCGGCGCGTGCCGCCGCCGGGTCGGGCGCGGCGCGGATCAGCGCGATGATCGGATCGATGCTGCCGACCGCGATCAACAGCCCGACCAGCACATGGGCGCGCTCGCGCGCCTTGTTTAAGAGATAGGTGGTGCGGCGGGTGATGACCTCTTCGCGGAAGTCGACGAACGCGACGATGATGTCGCGCAGCGTCATCTGCTCGGGACGGCCGCCGTTCA
Organism: Allostellaceae bacterium; assembly: GCA_036264235.1. GTDB lineage: Bacteria > Pseudomonadota > Alphaproteobacteria > ATCC43930 > CGMCC-115725 > DATARH01. The sequence goes on along the minus strand of DATARH010000039.1, from coordinate 1,500 downwards.
GCGCCAGCACGTTAACGCCGAAGCTGGTCTGCAGCGCGGTATGCCGGAACAGCTGGTTCAGGACGATGTCGGGGTCGGCGTCGCGCTTCAGCTCGATGACGAGCCGGACGCCGTCGCGGTCGCTCTCGTCGCGCATCGCCGAGATGCCTTCGACCAGCTTTTCGCGCACGCATTCGGCGATGCGCTCCTGCAATTTCGAGCCGTTGACCTGGTACGGCATCTCGGTGACGACGATCGCCTCGCGTCCCTTCTCGACCTCCTCGATATGCGTCTTGGCGCGCAGCACGACGGCGCCGCGGCCGGTCTTGTAGGCGGCGTTGCAGCCGGCGCGGCCGATGATGATGCCGCCGGTCGGGAAATCCGGCGCCGGCACGTATTGCATCAACTGGTCGATCGTGATCGCCCGATCGTCGAGATAGGCGCAGCAGGCGTCGATAACCTCGCCGAGATTGTGCGGCGGGATGTTGGTCGCCATGCCGACCGCGATGCCCTGCGCGCCATTGACCAGCAGGTTCGGGAAGCCGGCCGGCAGGACCTTCGGCTCCTCCTCGGTGTCATCGTAATTGGGCTGGAAATCGACGGTGTCCTTGTCGAGGTCTTCCAGCAGCGAGTCGGAGACGCGGGCGAGGCGCGCCTCGGTGTACCGATAGGCCGCCGCGGCATCGCCGTCGGCCGAGCCGAAATTGCCCTGGCCGTCGATCAGCGGCAGGCGCATCGCGAAGGTCTGCGCCATGCGCACCATCGCGTCGTAGATCGCCAATTCGCCGTGCGGGTGATACTTGCCGATCACGTCGCCGACGATGCGGGCCGACTTGCGGTAGCCGCGGTTCCACAGATTGCCGTTGACCTGCATCGAATAGAGGATGCGGCGGTGGACCGGCTTCAGGCCGTCGCGCACATCGGGCAGCGCTCGCGCCACGATCACGCTCATCGCGTAATCGAGGTAGGAGCGTTTCATCTCCTCCTCGATCGTGACCGTGCTGATGTCGGGCGGCGAAGGCGGTACGGGCGGTGCGGAGGTCAGAGCCAAGGCGGTATTCTCGGGTCCTCAGAGACTAAAATCGCGGCCGGTCCCGAGGGGGTTTTTCCCTGAGCCGCCGCGACTCCCCATATGGGGATTGCCGTCCGAAATTACCCGGTTTCCGCGCCGCCAACAATGTCGCAGCCGGCAGCCCTGCCCTGCCTTTGAGGTGCGTTTCAGGCCTGCCGATGCCTTAGCACCGGCGGCCTCGAATCGGCTACCCCCAGACCTCGCGGGCGGTGTCGACGACGAGGCGGAGCTTCGCTTTCTCCTCCTCGATCGTGAGCGCGTTGCCCTCGACGGTCGAGGAGAAGCCGCATTGCGGGCTGAGGCAGAGCTGCTCCAACGGCACGTATTTCGCCGCCTCGTCGATGCGGCGCTTCAATTCGTCCTTGCTTTCGAGCGCGGCGTGTTTCGTCGTGATAAGGCCGAGCACGACCCTCTTCGGCCCTCGCGGCACGAAGCGCAACGGCGCAAAG
>DATARH010000022.1:0-2665 GCA_036264235.1 Allostellaceae bacterium | reverse complement strand
CGAAGTTCTCGCCGGCCGCCGTCCTATGCATGTCAAATTCATGCCGGGCGTCCACGTTTTTCCGGGCGGTGCGATCGATCCGCCCGACCGGATCGCCTGGGGTGTCGAAGCGGGTAGCGATGCGTTGGGGCCGCGACTCGCGCGCTCCGCGCGTGCGGCGCTTCGTGAAACCTGGGAAGAAGTCGGGGTGCTGGTGGGCCGACCGGCTGCGTCGCACTCCACGCCGCCGGCCACCAGGCAGATCGAACGAGCCTATCGCGAACGGGGTCTCGTCGCGGCGTTGGACCTGCTGACCTATGTCGGGCGGGCGATCACCCCGTCTCACTCGAACCGGCGGTTCAATACCCGGTTCTTCCTCAGCGACGGCGCCAATGTGTTCGGTGAGCCGGCGTCGAGCGAAGAACTCGAGGACGTCGGCTGGTACCGGGTCGGGCAACATCCGCTCGAATCGTTTCGCGATGTGACGCGGTTCATGCTGGCCCGCGCGATCGCTTTGCACGGCGGCGCCGCCAGGGGCGAGGCGCCGCTGTTCTACTGGGCCAAGAACGCGCGCCGCATCGGCGTCTGCCGCGAAGCGGTCAGCACGCCATAGACCGGGCTCAGCGCGCCTCGGTACCGAGCGCCATGGCGCTCGGCTGCGCCGCCGGCTCCTCGTCACCGACCCCCATCGCTTTGCCGTGCGTCTCAACGCCGAGAAACGCGAAGGACATCCCTACCAGCAGCATGCAGAAGGCGAGGAACAGATAAGCCGGCAGCACCGCATCTGAGGTCGCCTGCGGCGATACGACATTGCTGCTGCCGGCGATCAGCGCCAGGCTCAACGGGCCGACGATCTTGCCGACGCCGTTCGCGGCCTGCCCGAGGCCCGACGCGCGCGCGCCGAGACGCACCCCGTAGCGCTCGACCGTGTAGGGCGCAAGATTGGCGAAGCCGCCTTCGATAAAGAAGGTAGAGGCGCACAGCAGGATCACCATCGCCGGCAACCCTCCGACAACGACATTGCTGTAATAGCCGGCTGCGGCCAGCGCGACGACGCCGCCCACACCCCAAACCACCCCCAGCCAGCGCCGGCCGGTTAACGGCGCCAGCAAAGTGACGACGATTTTGCCCGCGACGCCGCCGAGGGTGACGAAAACAAAAAACTTGGCGGCCTGCGGCACCGGAACGCTGAGCACCATCGCGACGATCGTCGGCCCCCACAGATAGACGCCGTAGGCGGCCATCGACGAGCCGCCCCAAATGATGACAGTCTCCCAGAACAAGCTCGGCCGCTGATACAGCTCCGAAAGACGCCCACGAGGCGGGGCGGCCGGCGCCTGCGTCGGCAGCGGCACCGACGCGAGCGGCAAGCCGAGGTGCTTGGCGACCTCGGCGCGCGCCTCGGTGAAGCGGCCCTTCGCCACAAGCCAGCGCACCGATTCGGGTACATAGATCCAAATCAGCACGCCGACAATTGCCGGCGCCATGCCGAGCATCGCAACGCCGCGCCAGCCGAGGGGCTCGAGCAGCGCCGCGGAGGCGCCGGAAGCGAGAAAACCGCCGGCTGAGGCGAAAACCAGATAAAAGCTCGTCAGCAGGGTACGGTGCCGCGTCGGCGTCAGCTCGACCTGGATCGCCAGAGACGGCGTGACCCCGGCCGTAAGCCCGACCCCGATAAAGAAGCGCAGCACCGCGAAGATCTCCCACGAGCCGGCCGGAACGATGCCCATCAACCCCGAGCTCGCGGCGCAAATGAAGGTGCCGATGATCATTGTTATCTTGCGTCCCCAGACATCGGACAGCCCGCCAAAGACGAGCGCGCCGAGGATCGCGCCGAGGCCGCCGCTGTAGAGCATCACCGCCGATTGGCCGTAGGTGAGGTGCCACTGCGGTGCCAGCACCGCCAGCAGGTAGCCGACGATGAGAAAATCGAAGAATTCGAGGACGAACAGCGCCGAGAGCAGGACGAACGACAGCCAATAGCGCCGATTGAGCGGCGCCGCGTCGAACAGCGCCAAGAGATTTTCGGAACTCTGTCCCGGCATCGTTTCCTCCCACAGCGCCGTATCCGGCGCCCGCGATTTGCCGCGTCAACGAATAGGTCCGCGCAGCCGGGCGGTCAATCGCCGCGGCATCGCCGCCCGGGGCTCGTGATCCTAGCTCCGGCTAAAGCCTTCGAGCTCGCCGGCGGCCCAGTCCATCGCCTGGTCCATCGTCTTTCCCTGTTGGGTGTACTGCGCGATCATCTTGGTCGTCGTCGCCTGCGCGAAGATCTGATTGCCGATCCGCATCGGCGCCGGCGAGCCGGACACCGACTCGATGACATCGCCGCGCGGCGGGTAATTCCAGATGCCACCCTTTGGCGGACCTTCCTCGGCCCAGGTCTTGAAGTCCCGCAACGTGCCGAACGCCGGGATGTCGTAGCCCTTGCTGCCAGCGACCAGCCGTTCGACGGAATCCCTTTCCCACAGATGCAGCAGCAGGCTTTTTCCGGCCGACTTGTTGGGCGAAAAATTCCAGATGCCCCAATAGGAAGGCTGCGCCGGGTCGAAGCGACCCTTCGGCCCCTTCGGCGACGGGAAATGCCAGCACTGCTCGGCGACCTTCGGTGCATCGCGCACCGCCACTGCCCAGGCCGAGGGCGGGTTCATGATCAGCGCGCTCTGACCGGAGATCAGCGCCTTGT
>DATARH010000282.1:0-7578 GCA_036264235.1 Allostellaceae bacterium | reverse complement strand
TGCGCATGGTTCGCTTCCGGACCCTCGGCTGCTACCCGCTCAGCGGCGCGATCGAATCCGAGGCCGAGACGCTCGAAGCGGTGATCGCTGAAATGCGCGCGTCGCGCGTCTCCGAGCGGCAGGGCCGGCTGATCGACAGCGATGAGCCGGCGGCGATGGAACGCAAGAAACGCGACGGCTACTTTTGACCCAGGCGATGCACGATACGCTCCCTCCAGCGGCTCGCGGCCCGCAAAGCCAGGCGCGCGGCCTGCTGCGCTTTCTGACCTGCGGCTCGGTCGATGACGGCAAATCGACACTGATCGGCCGTCTGCTCTACGACAGCGGCCTGATCCCGGAGGACCAGCTGCGCGCGGTCGAGCAGGATTCCCGGACCCAAGGTACGACCGACGGCGAGATCGACCTCGCGCTGCTGCTCGACGGCCTCGAAGCCGAGCGCGAACAGGGCATCACGATCGACGTCGCCTACCGCTTTTTCTCGACTCCGCGGCGCTCTTTCATCGTCGCCGACACGCCGGGGCACGAGCAGTACACCCGCAACATGGCCTGCGGCGCCTCGGCCGCCGACCTCGCCCTGCTGCTGGTCGATGCCCGCAAGGGTGTCGTCGCCCAGACCCGGCGCCATGCGGTGATCTGCTCGCTGCTCGGCATCCGGCAGTTCGTGCTGGCGGTCAACAAGCTCGACCTGGTCGGGTTCGACCAGGGGGTGTTCGACGCGATTGCCGGCGAATTCGGCCGCTTCGCCGCCAGCCTGGGCACGATCGCGGTGACCGCGATCCCGATTTCGGCGCGATACGGCGACAACGTCACGACGCGCTCGGATCGTATCGCCTGGTACCGCGGCCCTTCCCTCGTCGAGCACCTCGAAACCGTCACCGTCGAGGACGAGCACGACGGCCAGCCGTTCCGCTTCGGCGTGCAATGGGTCAATCGGCCGAGCCTCGACTTCCGCGGCTTCTCCGGGACCGTGCTGTCCGGAAGGGTCCGGCCGGGCGACCCCGTGGTTGTGCCGCGCTCGGGCCAGGCAAGCCGCGTCGCGCGCATCGTCACCGCCGACGGCGATCTGGAAGAGGCCGGTGCCGGTGACGCGGTGACCCTGACGCTGGCCGACGAGATCGACGTCTCCCGTGGCGACCTTCTGGCGCCGCCGACCGAACGACCGGTCGTGGCCGACCAGTTCGCGGCGCATCTGATCTGGCTCGGCCGCGAGCCGCTGCTGCCCGGCCGCAGCTATCTGATGCGGATCGGCAATCAGTGGCTGCCGGCGACCGTGACCGACCTCAAGCACCGGCTCGAGCTCGGCGCCCTGGGCCACGAGGCGGCTAAAAACCTGGCGCTCAACGAAATCGGCTTCTGCTCGCTGTCGACCGCCCGACCCGCTGTCTTCGATGCCTATGGCGACAATCGCGCCACGGGCGGCTTCATCTTGGTCGATCGCTTCACCAACGAGACGATCGCCGCCGGGCTGATCGCCTTCGCGCTGCGGCGGGCCACCAACATCCATCACGAGGATTTGCTGGTCGACAAGGAGGCGCGGGCCAAGCTCGGCCATCAGAAGCCGGCGGTGCTGTGGTTCACCGGCCTCTCCGGTGCCGGCAAATCGACGATCGCCAAGCTCGTCGAGCAGCAGCTGCATCTGCGCGGACGCCACACCTACATGCTCGACGGCGACAATGTCCGCCAGGGACTCAACCGCGACCTCGGGTTCACCGAGGCCGACCGCGTCGAAAACATCCGCCGGGTCGGCGAGGTCGCCAAGCTGATGGTCGATGCCGGCCTGATCGTCCTGTGCGCCTTCATCTCGCCGTTCCGAGCCGAGCGCGAGATGGTGCGCGAGCTGATGGACGAGGGCGAATTCGTCGAGATTTTTGTCGATACGCCCCTCGAGGAGTGCATCGAGCGCGACCCGAAGGGGCTCTACGCCAAGGCCCGCACCGGCGCGATCAAGAATTTTACCGGCATCGACAGCCCCTACGAGCCGCCGGAGCACCCGGAGTTCCACCTGCATACGACCGGCGAGGGGCCGCAACAGCTTGCCGAACGGCTGCTGCGGGACTTGGAGGAGCGGCGGCTCCTTTAATCCGCACCTCTCCGCTTCATTGGTCGGGAATAGCTCGGCGCTTTCGGCGTTCGCCGGGTGCGGAGGAGCCATCGATGACGACAGCCACCCAAGCCGCGACCGCGTCCGAAGTCATCGCGATCGTCGGCCGCCTCGACGACGCGATCGTCGCCCGGATCATCGCGACCGGCGCCACCACCGACGAGGTGCTCGAAGCCTTTACCTGGGCGCAGGCCGATGACCAGATCGGGACCGAACTCGGGCATGGCCGCCACGGCACGGTCGGCGAGGTTTACGATATCCTGACCAGCATCGATCCCGACGATTTCGACGAGCTGCGCTGAGTCCCTGCCAGTCTACTGCAGCGCAGCTTCCTTCGCGGGGGCGTTCGCGGCGGCTATCTCGCTCATCATTTTGCGGGTGATCGCGTCCGCGAAGGTGTCGAAATTCTCGACGACCAGCAGGAACGCGCCGGGCCCGCCAATCACGTTGTCTTGGTAATATTTCGGCAGCCCGCCCGGCGGGTTGGTGTGAAAGGCGTAACCCGGGTTGGCGTTGGTGTTGATGATCGCCAAACCATTGATCGTGACCCCCTGGGCCAGCGCATCGTCGCGCGCCTCGGCGACGCCGCGGCCCGAATTGCTGGTGCCGTCGCCGGAGATGTCGATGATCCGCTTCTCGGCTCCGGCCGGCGATGCCGCCAGCCGGTCCATCGCGAAGTCGATCGCCGCGCTGATCGAGGTCCGGCCGAGAAACGAGCGCGGCGCCGACAGGATCGTCGCCGCCATGCTGCCGGCGGCCTCCCCGTCGCGGATCACGGTCCAGTCGACGACGATGTTCTGGTCGCCGGCCCCCGACCATTCGACAAAGGTGGCGGCGATCGCGTGATGCTGGCCACCGACGATCGCGGACAGCACCCGTGGGTCGTTGAGCGCCGCCGCATAGCCCTTGCGCTGCAATTCGAATTCACGGTCGTCGATGCTGCGGGAGACATCGGCGGCGAGCACCAGCAACAGATCGACGGTCTCCGCCCGAGCCGGAATGCCGCAGACGATACAGGCCAGCATCGCCAAACCGGCCGCTGCCTTTTTCATTACGCACTCCCTCCCGGTCCGGCGGCCAGCATAAGCCGGCGGCCATCGCGAGGGAAACCCCTACCCCGAACGGCGTAGCGCACCATATCCGATCAGCATGCGCCTCGCTCAGCACCGCATTACGATCGAGACCGCACCGCGCGAAATCCGCGAGGTGACGCGCGAGATCGCCGATTGGGTCGCGGCGCAGTCGGTTGAACGCGGTCTGCTGACATTGTTCATCCCGCACACCTCGGCGTCGCTGCTGATCCAGGAGAACTACTCGCCCGATGTGAAGCGCGACCTCGACGCGTTTCTGCGCCGGCTCGTGCCGGAACACCGCGAACTGTACCGGCACCAGGACGAAGGGCCCGACGATATGCCGGCTCACATCAAAAGCGCGCTGACCCAGGTGCAGCTGACCATTCCGGTCAGCGACGGCAACATCCAGCTCGGCACCTGGCAGGGCATTTTCGTGCTCGAACACAGGGCGGCGCCGCACCGCCGCGACCTCGTGCTTACCTTGATCGGGGAATAGAGCTACCCGGCCAGTTCGCGGCGCACGATCGCGGCGCCCTCGGCGAGCGCTTTCAGCTTTGCGAAAGCGGTGGGGCGCGGCAGGTATTTCATGCCGCAATCCGGCGCCGCGAAAAGCCGTTCGGCCGGAACATATTCGAGGCCGCGCCGCAGCCGCTCTGCCACGATTTCCGGCCTCTCCGGCACCGGGTCGTTGAGATCGAGAACGCCGAGCAGCACCGTCTTGCCGGACAGGTCCTTGAGGACCCCGAGATCGAGCTTCGGCTGCGCCGCCTCGATCGAGATCTGCTCGGCGACGGTGTCGGCAAGTTGCGCCAGAAAGGCGTAGCCGGCCGGTTTGTTGCGCACCATCGCGGCGTAGCCGAAGCACAGATGCACGATCGTCGGTCCGGCGATGCCTTCGAGCGCTCGGTTGATTGCCTTGACGCCATAGCGGGCAGCCTTGTCGGGCGCGGTGCGTACCCAGGGTTCGTCGAGCTGCACGACATCGACACCGGTGGCTTTGAGATCGTGCAGCTCGTCATTGACGGCGGCGGCGTAGGCCATCGCCATCTCCTCTTCGTCGGCGTAGAAGGCGTTCTCGGCCTGCTGGGACAGCGTGAACGGCCCGGGCAGCGTGATCTTGGTGGCTCGGCTCGCGTTGTGACGAAGGAACTCGGCGTCGCGGATTTCGACCGGCGCCTTGCGCCGGATCGGCCCGACGACGCGCGGCACCGGCGTGGTGCCGCCACCGCTGCGCCCGACCTGTCCCGGATGTTCCGCATCGATGCCGTCGAGCGACAGCGCGAAGCGGTTGGAATAGCTTTCTCTCCGAATTTCGCCGTCGCTGACGATGTCGATCCCCGCCGCCTCCATTTCGCGGATCGCGACGATCGTGGCGTCGTCCTGCGCCTGTTCCAGCAGCTCCGGCGCGATGCGCCAGATGTCGCGCGCATGCACCCGCGGCACGCCGTGATGCTCGAGCAGCGAGCGGTCGACCAGCCAGTCCGGCTGCGGATAGCTGCCGACGACCGTCGTCGGGATCGGATGGGTCGGATAGGTCATGGCAAGGTCGGGCTCCGATGATCAGGTACGCAGTGCGTGAAGTTCGGCCCTGCAGGTTTCGCTGAATGCCTGCAGCAGATCGGGATTTTCCTCGCTCCCGAAGCGCGCCCGCAACTCGTCGAACGTCCTGTCGGGCGCAGCATAGGCTTCGAGCACGCGGCCAATAACCTGCTGCGCCGCGGCGATGACATCCGGTGAAGAGGTCAGCCGCATTCGCTGCATCGCAGAATAAAGTCCTGCGAGAGATTGCGGGCTTTGCTCATGGTGATCCCAGGCGCTGGCAAAGTGTCGCGCTGCTTCGGCGATGAACTCGGCATAAAGCGCCTCGCGCTTCACAGCTTCATGCACCAGCGACTGCGCCCGCAGCTGCCCGCGCTGGGTGAACCATGAGGCAGCGAGCGTAGAAACACCGCCCACCAGCGAGCCGACCAGCGCAGCGGTGGCGGAGAGAACAGCCGGTTCCAAAGCATCCCCCCTTAGCCGATCCGCGCCCCAATCTCAAACAGTCGCGGTGACGACGATCTCGACCAGATCGTCACCTTCGAGCGCGACACCGAGGCAGGCGCGCATCGGCGGATTGTCGCGGTCGACCCATTCGTCCCAGGCGCGGTTCAAATCCGGCTTGCGGCTCATATCGGCGATGTAGACGATCGCGGTCAGGATGCGTGATTTGCTGGTGCCTGCATCTGCGAGATTGCGGTCGATCGCCTGCAGCGCGCCGCGTGTCTGCTCGTACAGGCTCGGCGATTTGCTTCCGGCGGTCGCGACCGTCGTCACGATCCCGTTGTGAATGACCGCGCGGCTGCGCGTCGGATACAGGCCGGAAATGCGCCGCGGCATCTGTCACCTCGCGTTCAGTGCAGAGTTGCGGGGTCACCCGAAGGGGCATCTCGCAGATTCGTCGCCAAGAAGGCACGCGTTTTTTCTGCTGCGTCCTTGGCGGCCGGCTCGTTGTATTCGAGCCAATGGCCGAAGGAGCTTCGGCCTGGCTGCAGCATCGCGAAATTGAAGCCGTGATGCGCGCCGGGGTAGACGGTCAGCGCGATCGGCGCGCCGTCACGCGGCGCGTGCGCCACCAACTGTCGGCAACGCTCCGCCGGTGTCCAATCGTCCGCCTCGCCGATCAGGATCAATGCCGGCGCCGTCAGCATCGTCAGTGGAACTCCGCAGCTCGGGTAATAGGCGACCGCGGCGCGGAACCGCTCTTTGAAGTGTTGCGCCTTCAAGCTGAGATCGACGGCATAAAGCGCCGAATAACCGCCCATTGAATTGCCGAGGACACCCACTCGCTCCGGCACGACAAAGGATTGCTGTGACAGATATTTCAGGGCGGCGTAGGCATCCCCCGGCTGATCGATGAACGGCCCGCCGCAGGCTGCGGCGAGTCCGCGCGGAGCCAGGCTATCGACCAGCAGCGCGACATATCCCCAGTCCTTCAATTGATCTGCGAGTTGCAGCGAGCCGGCGCTGGAGAAGCCGCTGCAGCCGTGTAGGACGATAACCGCCGGAAATGGTCCTGCGCCGTCCGGCCGTGCCAGATAGCCTAGAAGTTTCGGCTCTCGGTCCGACACGTTGGGGAACTCGACGAGCGAGCCAGCCGATGCGGGGCCAGCACCTAGCCACAACCCGAGGGCGAGCAGAACCGACAGCAAGCAACGCGCCGAGAACCTCACCGCGTCTGTCCTTTGTAGCGGTGCGGCACGCAACGGATGTCGTGCACGAGTCCGGGCGGCACCTCGCCGACGCCGTCGCCGCGCAGCGTCAGCGAGTCGACGAGCCCGCCGAAGCGCTGCTCGATCGCGCCGACGATCTGGTCGTGGCGGCCGACCGCGGCGAACAGATGTGCGACGTCGTCCGGAACCTCCTTCGCCATCTCGCCCCACTTGCCCTCGCGGGTCAGCGCGTTGAGCTTGAGCCCCAAATCTTCGAGCCCATGCACCGCCAGTACCGGGTAATAGGCCGGCGTCGACCCGTAAAAGGCGACGCGCTGGCGCACCCATTCGAAGCGCTTGGCGACCGTCGCATCGTCCGGCCCGGTGGCGAGAAAGCCGCCGCCGGAGATCTCGTAACTCTCGCGCTTGCGGCCGGCGACCGCGAGCCCCGCCTCGATCTTCGGCATGATCGTGTCGGTCAGGTATTTCCGGGTGCAAAAGCCGTGGAGCTTGACGCCGTCGTATTCCTCGGCCGCGACCTTCAGCATCGCCGGCCCGACCGCGGCGATCATCACGGGCGGCGGCGGTGCATTGATCTTCGGCGGCGTGAAGTTCGGCGTCATCAGGGTGAAGCGGTAGTGCTGGCCCTGATAGGCCGGCTTCTCGCCGTCCTTCCAGCAACGCCAGATCGCCCGCAGCACCTGGACGTATTCGCGCATGCGCGGCGCCGGCGGCGTCCACGGCACGGAGAAGCGGCGCTCGTTATGCGCCCGCACCTGCGAGCCGAGCCCGATCACGAAGCGGCCGCCGGTCGAACCGGCCATGTCCCAGCCGACCTGCGCCACCGCCATCGGCGTGCGCGCGAACGAGATCGCGACCCCGGTGTGCAGCTCGATGCGCTCGGTCCCGGCGCCGGCGACGGCGAGCGCGAGGAACGGATCGTGCTGGTTCTCCATCGATATGATGCCGTCATAGCCTTCCGCCTCGGCGGCACGGGCGACCGCGGACACCAGGCGCAGATCGTGCTGCGGCACCGTGGTGAAGACGCGCATCGGCTCCCTTTCCGTCGCGGTTGGCGGCTCGATTATACTCCGATCGGCAGATTCGTTCGGGCGTTTGTCGAAATCGGGGGGCGTCGCTCGTCATGGGTTAACGGGGCATGCCGCCCCGCGACCGCGATCGAGGAGAGAGCGATGCAATACATGCTGATGAT
>DATARH010000207.1:0-13593 GCA_036264235.1 Allostellaceae bacterium | reverse complement strand
ATCGGCGATCGGCTGGTCCGATATGGTTGGGGCGCCTCGTTCGGTCGCTCGGCGCATGCCGGGCTCTATCGCAAGGGTGCGAAGGTTTGGGGCGATCAGCGGGTTCATCCCGCGCTGACCCTAAGCGGCCTCCAGGGCCCGGCGCTGCAAGCCCGCCTCGTTCATCATGTCGATCGCAATATCTCGGATATGTTGCGACGGCTCGACCGTTACACCAGCGCCCGGGCCAAAGACCTGCGCGACTGCGGCGACATCGGCAGCTACTCGCGAAATCTGCGCCGGATCTTCACCCGCTTCTGGAAATGCTACGTCGGCCGCCGTGGCTATCGCGAAGGCCCCTATGGTTTCCTAATCGCGCTCTGCGCCGGGCTGTATCCGATCCTGTCTTATCTGAAGGCGCGGCTCGAGACCGAGTGATGGGTCGCCGCTGATGGCCTCAGTGGTTATGGCCGATGACGGGATCACGTTCGACGGCGTGACAGCCGAGACGGGGCCGCTCGGCGGCGCAGAGACCGCCTTCGTCGCCCTTGCCGAGGCGCTGGCGGCGCGCGGCCACCAGGTCGAGGTCCGCAACCGCTGCTCCGCTCCGCTGACCCACAACGGTGTCGATTGGGCGCCGCTCGCCAACGGTGTTCCCTCTGAATGCGATCTCTACATCGGCAATCGCGGTCACCCCCTGATCGGCCTGTCGCCGGGCGCGCGGCGGCGGCTGTTCTGGATTCACAATCCCGCGCAATACCTGCGTAAGCCGCGCAACCTCTGGCCGCTCGCACGATATCGGCCGACGATCGTCGTCAGCGGCCCCTCGCATGCCCGCACCGTGCCCGCCTGGCTACCGCGCGGCGGTTGCGAGATCATCCCCTACGGCATCCTCGACGCGTTCCGCCATGCCGAGTGGCGCGAGCCGCCGCCGCCCATCGCGCTCTTCACATCCAACCCGCTACGCGGCCTCGATTGGCTGCTCGATCTATGGGTCGAGCGCATCGCCCCGGCGGTGCCCGAGGCCGAACTCCACATCTATGCCGGGGCGGCGGTCTATGGCGGCGCCGGCGCTGAACGCATGCGGCGGGTATTGGAGCGCGCCGATGAGTTGCGGGACCGCGGCGTCCACCGCCGCGCTCCGGTCGGGCGGGCCGCGCTCGTTTCGGCCCTGCGCGGCGCCCGGGCGATGCTCTATCGCGGCGATCCCGGCGAAACCTTCTGCTTGGCCGTCGCCGAGGCGCAGGCGATGGGGGTGCCGGCTGTCGTGCAGCCGCTCGGCTCCCTCGCAGAGCGGGTCACCGACGGCATTAGCGGCCGGATCGCCCATACGGGCGACGCCTTTGCCGAGGCGGCGATCGCGGTCTTGCGCGACGACCAACTCTGGCGCCGCTGGCATCTAGGCGCGCTCAACAGCCGGCGAGGCATTTCTTGGGATGAGGTCGCTGCCCGGTTCGAGCGGTTGATGTAGCGCGCGGCTGCCGTCATTGATGCGCGATGCGGCGCATCCTGGTCCTTCGTTACGGCGGGTTGGGTGACCTGATCCTCAGCATGGGCGCATTCCGGACGATCCGCGCCCATCATCGAGACGACCACGTGACGGTCCTGACCACGCGCCCATTTGCCGAGCTGCTTTCGGGCAGCGGCTATTTCGATGACATCCTGGTCGATGACAGGCCCAAGCTGCCGCAGGCGCTGGACTGGTTGCGTCTGGCACGGCTGCTCCGGTCCAGAAATTTTGACCGGGTCTATGATCTGCAGCGCAACCAGCGCACCGCATTGCTCTACCGGGTCATCGGCACCGGGCGCCAGGTGGAATGGTCGGGCGTAGTGCGCGGCGCCTCGCATTTCGTTCGCGACGACCCGAATGACCGCCGGCATATCACGCAGCGCTTGGCCGAGCAGCTGGCGGTGGCCGGAATGGCCGAAACGCTGCCGCCCGATTTGTCATGGCTCACGGGCGATGTCGGCCGCTTTGGATTGCCAGGTGACTATGCACTGATCGTACCGGGCGGCGCGCCGCATCGGCCGGAAAAGCGTGCGACTCCCGAGGTTTTCGCCACCCTCTGCCGTCATCTGGCGAGCCAGGGAATTGCCCCGGTCCTGCTCGGCACCGCGAGCGAGCGCGCGCAAATCGAGAACATTGTCGCCGACTGCCCCGAGGTCGTCGATCTCTCGAACCGGACCGGTTTCGGCGACCTCGCCGATCTGGCCCGCGTTGCGGTCGGCGCCGTCGGCAACGATACCGGCCCGATGCACCTGGCTGCGGCGGTGGGCTGCGCGTCGCTGGTCCTGTTCACGCCGGCCTCCGATCCGAGGCGGGTGCGGCCCCTGGGGTCACATGTGCAAGTGCTGCAGGACGATAGCCCGAACGGCATTGCAGCCGAGACCGTCATTGCCGGATGGCAGCGCCTCACCGAGCTGGCCGGCCGCGTGCGATGACCCCGCGATAGATATCCAGCAGCCCGGTGATGACCACGTCCCGCGAGAATCTGGCCTGGTACTCGCGGTAGCCGTTGTCGACCAGGCGCGCCGCCAGTTTTGGGTCCGCTGCGATCTGCAGGACTCGTCGCGCCAGCCGTTCCGCGTCGTCGATCGCGAACAAGGCCCCGGTCTCACCGTCGCGCACATATTGCTGCGCGCCGTCGGCCAGTGCCGCGACCAGCGGCCGTTTCATCGACCACGCCTCGATGATCACGGTGCCGAATGGTTCGTACCGGCTTGGCAGAAGGCAGATGTCGCAGGCTTCGAGCAGCGCCTTGCGATCCGTCCGCCAGCCTAGAAAATGGACCCGTTCGGCCCGCCCGAGAGAACGCGCCAGTGCCTCGTATTGCCCGCGCTCTGGGCCTTCGCCCGCCAGGCAAAGGTGAGCCTGCGGAAGCTGCCCGAGCGCCCGGATCGCGGTGTCGATGCCTTTTTTCCAATGCAGCCGCGACAGGACCAGCAGCAGCAACGCGTCCTTCGGCACTCCGAGCTCGTTGCGGCCGACAGGTGCCGCATCCGGGAGCGTGCCGAAAGTATGGGAAACGAAGGCGCGGTCCGGCGGCACGCCATGCGCGATGACGTGTTCCCGGATACGGCCGGTGACGCCGAGGAAATAGTCGGCGGTCTTGAAATATTTGACGTTGTAGTAGCCGCCCATCCAGCCGATCACCGGGCAGGGCATATCGGCCGGCACGAACGAGCCGGCCCGGCTCATCCAGGCGTGAACCAGATCGGCTCGCCACGATCCGGCGTCGCGGCGAATAAACCCCGGAGCGCCGGTCAGCCGCGTTGCCGTTGCAAAGGAAAGCGGCTCGAAGTCGATCGAAAGCTGCCGCAGCCGATCGAGAGCTTGTCGGTGCGGCCGGCACAGCACCTTCTGCTCGATGCCGCGTTCGGCCAGGGCCGTTATCGTGTCAAGACAGAAGGTCTCTGCGCCGCCGGTTGCGGCACCGGCGACGATGTGCATGACCTTCATCGACAGAAGCTCGGGCGCCTCACGCGCCGACCGCCGCCGCTTGTTTGTTCGGCGCCAGGCTCACGGCGCGTTCGACAGCGGTCGGCGCCCGGGCGAAGACCAGCACGGCAAACGCCGAATACCACAGCGCCGCCTGCCAGGATTCGTTCCAGAGGCTGAAGCTATCGAGGAGTGCGGTGAGCGCGATCATCAAGGTGCCGCCCACGGCGGCGGCATAGAGGGGCGGCCAGCCGGTACCGCCAACCGCAAAAAACAGCCCTGAAAACAGCAATGTGCCGAGCAGGGCGCCGGGAATCCCGAGTTCGAGCCAAAGCTGCAACGCCGCACTGTGCGGATGCAGCGGCAGCTTTTCCTGTCCCGGCCGGAAGAGTTCCTTGCCGCCGGGAATCGCTCGCGACGTGTCGAGACCCCAGCCTAGCAACGGCCGTTCGGCAATGTGGTCGCCGACGAAGGACCAGATCAACAGCCGATGGGAGGCCGAGGTCTTGATGCTATCGGCCGTTTCCAGCACAGCGGCGGATGTCGCGAGACGAGGCAAGATCAGCGGCGCCGTGATGACTCCCAGCGCGACCAGCATTCCGGCCACGCGCGCCGCGCGCCGACGGTCGAGATAAAAGAGCCCGGCGACGACCACGCCGAGCACCAGCGCGAGCTTGGCCGTGGTGCCGCTGAGCACCCCGACCATGACCGCGAGCGCCACGGCGACCAGCAGAAATGACCCACGCCAGGCGCCGGCGAGCGGCGTCGCCGCCAGCGGCAGCACCAGCAACGCCATCAGCGTCGCCGCCTCGTTGATCCGGGTCGGCGCAAATCCGCGGTTGGTGAACAGGTTGCTGATCGCGCCGCCGGATGCGAGCTCGAACGTTGCGAGGAGAATGCCGGTCGCCGCACCGGCTGCCAGAGAGAACAGGAATAACCGGGTCCTGACTAGTGGCGCCGCGGCGACAAGGCACAATCCGGCTACCGTGAGGCCGCCGATGCGTCCAGCCATCGCGAGGCTGCGCAGCGGCGCGATCGACCACAATGCCGATGCGGCTCCAATGAGCACCAGGAGGCCGAACAGGAGCACGAGATTTCGGATCCGTCGGATGGAGCCGATTCCGGCCTGCCAGACCAGGCAGGCGGCGGCGAGCCCGGCGCAGCAAACCACCAGCACCGCTCCGCGTGGCATCAGCACCAGCATCGGGAGCAGCAGAAACGCCGAAATCGACAGGGCGTAGTCCTGCCATATCCCCAAAGCGTTGATGGATCGCACTATGCGCATCGACAAAACGAACGAATTCTTTCCTGGGGACCCCTGCTGCCCTCTCTATCACCCGCCCGGCACCCAGAGAAGCGCTTGCTCCGGCGCGGTCCGCGGCATAGGGTCTGCGCTCCCCGCGATCTGCAGGACCTTGGCCTCCCTTTTTGAGGCCGCGCCGCGTCAATAGCAGTCGAATTTGATGCCCTTCTTTGCAGATCCCCTGGCGGCCTGCTGATGACCGGTATTGCGGGCTTGATGACCCGTGATGGCGAAGCGCCGCCAAGCGAAGTCCTGCGGGCCATGGCGGCTGCGCTGGCGCATCGCGGTCCCGACGGCGACGGCCATTATCGTTCCGGCGATCTCGGCATGGTGCAGACGCAACTCGCGATCACCGATCTCGCGACCGGCGATCAGCCGCTCTACGAGCCGGCTGGGGCGGCTTTGATCGCCGACGCCGAAATCTACAATGACGAAGAATTGCGTCGCGGCCTGTCTGAGGTCGAATTCGCGACACGGTCGGATTGCGAAGCGCCGCTGCACCTCTACCGACGCCATGGCCTCGATTTCGTAGGCCGGCTGCGCGGCATTTACGCGATCGCGTTGCACGATCCGGCAGAGGGACGGCTGGTCCTGGCGCGCGACCCCTTCGGCGCCAAACCGCTGTATTTTGCCGAAACAGCGCGGCTATTCGCCTTCGCTTCCGAGCCGGAAACGTTGCTGATGGCAGGCATCGTGCCGCGCCGCCTCGCAGCGCCGGCTCGCAATGAACTGCTGCAGATGCAATTCACCACCGGCCGCGAAATGATCTTCGCCGGCATCAACCGGGTTCTGCCGGGCGAGACCATCGTCGTCAGCCGCGGCCGGATTGTCGAGCGGCGTCTGCGTGAGGCGTTGCCGTCCGGGCCGCCGCTGGTCGTCAGCGAGGACGAGGCGCTCGAGTGCCTCGATGCGGCGCTGCGTGACAGTGTCGGCATTCGCCTGCGATCGGAGGTGCCGCTTGGGCTGTTCCTGTCGGGCGGCGTCGATTCGACGGCCATACTGGCGACGATGGCGCGGCTGGCGGAGCAACGGCTGCGCGCCTTCACGATCGGCTATATCGATGGCGATAATTCCGATGAGCGGCCCGCCGCTTCGCTCGCCGCGGCTGCCGTCGGTGTCGAGCACGTCGAGGTCGCCTTCGAGGAGGCAGATTTTTGGCGTCTGTTGCCCCAGCTCGCGGCCAATGTCGACGATCCCGCGGCCGATTACGCAATGCTACCGCTCTACAAGCTCGCTGGTATCGCCCGCGAAGCCGGGGTTAAGGCGATTCTATCCGGCGAGGGCGGCGACGAGCTGTTCGCGGGCTATGGCCGCTATCGCAGCGTCATGCGGCCGTGGTGGGCCGGCGGTCGGATGCCGCGCGCCCGCGGCGTGCTCGACGAACTCGGCATTCTGCGCGGCGAGATCGCCGGGTGGCGCGACGGCATCGCGGCGGCCGAGGCGCGCAGCGCCACGGCGGGGCGCTCGCGTTTGCAGGTGGCGCAGGCGGTCGATTGCGCCGATTGGTTGCCGAACGACCTCCTGGTCAAGCTCGACCGCTGCCTAATGACAAAAGGCATCCAAGCCCGCGCGCCGCTGCTCGATGCCGAACTCGCCGCCCTGGCGTTTCGCCTGCCCGATGATCTGAAGATCCGCCGGGGCCAAGGGAAATGGTTGTTGCGTCGATGGCTGGCGCAGCGTCTGCCCGCCGCCCAACCGCTCGCGAGAAAGCGCGGATTTACCGTGCCGGTTACCCGCTGGATCGCGAAGCATGCCAATCGGATCGGCCCGCTGGTGGCGGCGTCGGAAGGAGTCCGCGAGCTGTGTCATGCCGACGGAGTCCGGCGCGCCTTCGCCGCTGCCGGTCATAGGCGGCCGGGCCGCGCCGCCTGGACCTTGCTGTTCTATGCCCTATGGCATCGGCGCCACATCGAGGGCCGGGACCTGCCGCCCGACACGATCGAAGCGCTGGCGGAAAGCTAGTCCGAAAGACGCCAGCGCAGTGTCTCGCCGGCGCGGAACGGCGCCACCGCGAGTTCACCCTCACCGATCCGGTCCGGCACCGGCATCGGCTCGCACCTGAGTGTCACCCGCGCTTCATTGACCGGCAGTTGGTAGAAGCGCGGCCCGTTCAGCGACGCGAACGCCTCCAGCCGGTCGAGCGCGCATTCTTCGTCGAACACTTCGGCGTAGATTTCGAGCGCCGTCGTCGCGGTGAAAATCCCGGCGCAGCCGCAGGCGGCCTCCTTGGTCGAGATCGCGTGTGGCGCGCTGTCGGTGCCGAGAAAAAAGGCCGCATTGCCCGAGGTCGCGGCCCGGCGCAGCGCCTGCCGGTGCTTCTCGCGCTTGGCGATCGGCAGACAGTAGAGATGCGGCCGGATGCCGCCCTGGAAGATCGCATTGCGGTTGATCTGCAAATGGTGCGCCGTGATCGTCGCGGCGATCTCGGCGCCGCCGGCCTCGACATAGGCGACCGCCTCTTCCGTCGTCACATGCTCCAGCACGATCAGCAATTCGGGCAGGCGGCGGCGCAGCGGGTCGAGCACCCGATCGACGAACACGGCCTCGCGGTCGAACACATCGATTTTGGGATCGGTGACCTCGCCATGAATCAACAGCGGCATGCCGATCGCGGCCATGCGCTCCAGCACCGGCATCACCCGATCGATGTCTGTCACGCCATGCGCCGAATGCGTCGTCGCATGCGCCGGGTAGAGCTTGACCGCGGCGAACGCTCCCGCCGCGAAACCGCGCGCCACCTCGTCAGCGTCGGTCGTGTCGGTCAGGTAGCACGTCATCAGTGGTGTGAATTCGGTCCCGGGGGGCAGTGCCGCGAGGATCCGCTCGCGGTACGCCTTCGCTGCCGCGACCGTCGTCACCGGCGGCACCAAATTCGGCATCACAATCGCGCGGGCGAACTGCCGCGCCGTCAGCAGCGCGACCTGCGCCAGCATCGCCCCGTCGCGGAAATGCACGTGCCAATCGTCGGGCCGGCGGATTCTGATCGTGTCGGGGTTGTCAGCCATGTGGCGCGCTCGTGGGAATGCCCATATCAGGCCCACATCAAGATAGAGCGGTGGCCCTGGCCTTGCTATCGTCGCCGCTCGCATTCAGCGGCGGAGGCCATGATGACCGGATGCATCGTCGGGTGGGCGCACAGCAAGTTCGGCAAGCATGATGGGCGCGACGTCGAATCGCTGATCGTCGAGGTCGCCGAAGGCGCGCTCGCCGATGCCGGCGTCGCCGCGGCCGATATCGACTCGGTCTATCTCGGTACGATGAACGGCGGATTCGTCAAACAGGAGTTCCCGGCCTCGCTGGTGTTCCAGGCCGACCCCGCGTTCCGCTTCAAGCCGGCGACCCGCGTCGAGAATGCCTGCGCCACCGGCTCGGCGGCGATCCATATGGGGCTCAACTCGATCGCCGCCGGCAAGGCGCGCCTCGTCCTCGTGGTCGGCGTCGAGAAGATGACCGAGGTATCTGGCGCCGAGGTCAACGATCTCCTGCTGCGCGCCTCCTATCGCAAGGAGGAGGATGACATCGAAGGTGGTTTCGCCGGCATCTTCGGCCAGATCGCGCAGAAATATTTCCAGCGCTATGGCGATCAGTCGGACGCGCTCGCCCGCATCGCCGCCAAAAACCACAAGAACGGCGTCAGCAACCCGCTGGCGCAGATGCAGCGCGATCTCGGCTACGAGTTCTGCCGCAACGTCTCTGACAAGAACCCGATCGTCGCCGGCCCCTTGAAGCGCACCGATTGCTCGCTGGTGTCAGACGGCGCCGCCGCGGTCGTGCTCGCCGATCTGCAGACCGCGCTATCGCTACGGAAGGCGGTTGCCTTTCGC
Organism: Allostellaceae bacterium; assembly: GCA_036264235.1. GTDB lineage: Bacteria > Pseudomonadota > Alphaproteobacteria > ATCC43930 > CGMCC-115725 > DATARH01. Next base: position 5,048 of record DATARH010000207.1, on the reverse strand, counting down.
GCTGCCGAGCAGGTCAACGATTTCCTGCCGATGTCGAAGCGCGACATCCTCGCCTTCGAAGGCCCGGCGCTGGCCTGGAAGAAGGCGCTCGCGAACGCGCGTCTCTCCCTCGACGATCTCGACCTCGTCGAGACGCATGACTGCTTCACCATTGCCGAGCTAATCGAATACGAGGCGATGGGATTGGCCAATCCGGGCGAGGGCGCCCGCGCGATCCTCGAAGGCTGGACCGAGAAGGATGGCAGGCTGCCGATCAACCCGTCGGGCGGCCTCAAATCGAAGGGCCATCCGGTCGGCGCGACCGGCGTCTCGATGCATGTGCTGGGTTCGATGCAGGTGACCGGCCAGGCCGGCGACATGCAGATCCCGAATGCCAAGCTTGCCGGCATCCTCAATATGGGCGGCGCCGCCGTCGCCAATTTCGTCAGCATCCTCGAACCGCTGCGCGCCTGATGCCCGCCTTCCGGGCGCTGATGCTGCATGAGGAGGGCGGCAAGGTCGTCCCGCGCCTCGAACCGCTCGACGAGGCGCGACTACCGGAAGGCGAGGTCACGGTTCGCGTCGAGTATTCGACCCTGAACTACAAGGACGGGATGATCCTTCAGGGCCAGGGGCGTCTCGTCCGCACCTACCCGCATATTCCCGGCATCGATCTCGCCGGCACCGTCGAGCGGTCGAATTCGCCCGAGTTCAAGCCGGGCGATCCGGTGCTGCTGACCGGCTGGCGGGTTGGTGAATTGCATTGGGGCGGCTATGCCGAGCGTGCCCGCGTCAGGGCCGACTGGCTGGTGCGCCGGCCCGAGGGGTTGTCCGCCAAGCGTGCGATGGCGATCGGCACCGCCGGCTTCACCGCGATGCTGGCGATCGTTGCGCTGGAGCGGCACGGTCTTGCGCCCGGGAATGGCGACGTCCTCGTCACCGGTGCCGCCGGCGGTGTCGGCAGCGTTGCGGTGACGGTGCTCACAAAGCTCGGTTATCGAGTCGTCGCCTCGACCGGCCGGCCGGAACTGCGCGACTATCTGACAGGGCTCGGCGCCGCTGAATTGATCGACCGGGCCGAGCTGTCGGTAAAGCCGAGCCGGCCGCTCGATCGCGAGCGCTGGGCCGGCGCGGTCGATGCGGTCGGCGGCACGACGTTGGCGACGATCCTGACCCAGCTGAAATACCACGCCGGCGTTGCCGCCTGCGGCTTGGCCGGCGGCAGCGATCTGCCGGCAACAGTGATCCCGTTCCTGTTGCGCGGCGTCAGTCTGCTCGGCATCGATTCGGTGATGTGCCCGCGCGACGAGCGTATCGAGGCTTGGAACCGCCTGGTCGGGGACCTGCCGATGGACCGGCTGGATTCGATGACCGAAACGGTGCCACTGTCTGCAGTCCAAGAGCTGGCGCCGCGCATTCTGGCCGGCGCGACCCGCGGGCGGATCGTCATTGACGTTTCTGGTTAACCCGCGGGGAATTGCCCCCGCTCGCCGGCGTTACCGATGGGTAGTCGGCGAGTGCGAAACATGGGCAAGCTACGGGACAAGGATTTGACGATGGCGGCGGCACGGCGGGGACAGATTGTCCAGCGCGTGCTGGTTGATGGCTGGACCGTGCGGCAGACCGCCTCCGTCTTTGAGATCAACGAGCGCTGTGTTGCCCGCTGGGTCGCCGCCTATCGCCGCCGCGGCATGGCGAGCCTGCGTTGCGACGACACCGCCTCGGAGCGGCTGTGGCGCCGGCTCATTCTGTTCACCCGCCGATGTCTGCCGCAGGGTTTCGTCTCGATGCGCGAACTGGTCAAGCGGCCGCAGCCGGCGCCCTGTGTGGTCTTGCGCCGCGACCACGACGACGCGGTCAGCCGCTAAGCGTGTCTGGAAGGCGATTTCTTTTTAGGCGATAGTCGGCGCCGTTAGCGCCCCTTGGTCCCGGCACGGGCGCTGCGGGGTGGGGGAATGCCGGATTTCGTCATTGCGCGGCGGGCCCTGCTGGCGGCGCTCGCCGGCAGCGCGTGGGCGCATCGCAGCGCTGGTGCCGCCGCATTGCGAGAGCGTCACCCGCGACCGTTGCCGCATCGGCATCTGATCGCGGTCGACCCCGGGCATGGCGGTACCGATCCCGGTGCGATCGGTGCCGGCGATGTCTATGAAAAAGAAATCACGCTGGCGACTGCTCTCGAACTGGCGCGGCAGCTCGAGCGTACCGATCGCTTCCGGGCGCTGTTGACGCGCCGCACCAATCTCTTCGTGCCGCTGCGGGAGCGGGTCGCGCGGGCGCGGCGGCATAGTGCGGAGCTGTTTCTGTCGATCCATGCCGACACCTTTTCCGATCCTGCGACGCGCGGCCTCTCGGTCTACACGCTGTCCGATCAGGCATCGGACCGCGAGACCGCCGCTCTCGCCGCGCGCGAAAACAAGGCCGATCTGATCGGCGGCGTGAACCTGTCGCGACAGCCGCGCGAGATCGGCCAGATCCTCCTCGATCTGGAGCGGCGCCAGACGATGAACCGCTCCCGCGTTCTGGCGCAGGACGTGGTCACCGAGCTCGGGCATGACGTGACGCTGCTCGAAAAACCGCACCGCTCCGCCGGTTTTGCCGTGCTGACCGCCCCCGACATCCCATCCGTGCTGGTCGAGATCGGCACGCTCTCCAACCCGGCCGAGGAACGTTTGCTGCGGCAGCCGGCCTACCGCCGGCGCATCGCGCAGGGGCTGGTCCGGGCAATCGAGCGCTATTTCGCCGCTTACGGCGGCGCCTGAGGGGCGTGTAGTCTCCGTTCAGCAACTCACGAATGGGATTGAGGGCGAAATGGCACTGGTGGCGCTCAGGAATGAGGATCGCGAACTCGAAGCGGCGCGGCGACAGGCGAGGATCGATCTTGCCGCGGCGCACCGCCTCGCGGTTGAGCACGGCTTTCATGAGGCCATCTTCAATCATCTGACGCTCGCGGTGCCCGGCCGCGACGACCGCTACTATCAGATCCCGTTCGGGCTGCATTGGTCGGAGGTCACCGCCAGCTGCTTCATGGAAGTCGGCTATGACGGGCGCGTGCTCGCCGGCGAGGGCGAGGTCGAGCGCTCCGCCTTCTGCATCCATGCGCCGATCCACCGGCTGGTGCCGGAGCACGCCTGCGTGCTGCACACCCACATGCCGTACGCCAGCGCGCTCGCGCGCCTCGAAGAGCCGGAAATCCAGGCCGTGGGCCAGACCGAGATCGGCTTCCTCGATAAGGTCGCCTATGATCACGACTACACCGGGCCGGCGCTCGATCCAGCCGAGGGGGAACGCCTCGCCGGCGTGATCGGCCCCGACAAGAAGGTCCTGTTCATGGCCAATCACGGCGTGCTGGTCTGCGGCACCACCGTCGCCGAGGCCTATGACCTGCTCTATTTCCTCGAGCGCGCCTGTCAGGTGCAGCTCTATGCGATGTGGACCGGCCGCAAGCTGCGCCAGGTGAAGCCGGATGTGGTCACCCACACGCTGCAGCAATACGAGCAGGTCTGGCCGCGCTACGGCAACAAGCCGACCTGGCAGCATCATTTCGACGCATTGAAGCGGATTCTCGACCGTCGCGAACCCGATTACGCGGACTAGTATGCGGCTCGGCGCTCAGGTCCCGGTGTGCGAGCGCCGGAGAAAATTCATCACATGCCGGCGCTCGCCATGCGCGAGCTCGGCGCGGACGCCGGTTCCGGCCATCAGCATCTCGGCGGCATAGGCGAGGATGGCGCCGAGCGCGCAGACGACGGCGCCGCCGAACGCGACCAGCAGCACCAGCGCGACCGCCTCGTCGCCGAGCGCGCCGACGAACAACAGCAGCACCGCAATGCAGACCCCGGCCTTCGCTACTGACGCCAGGATAACCGCGGCATCCAAAGCCAGCGAACGCCGATACAGCTGGCGCAATTGCCGCCGCAATTCCGGGGCGTCGTCGGTATCCGCCGTTTCCAGTGCTTTTGTCGCCTGCTCGGCGCGGTCCCCGACCAGCGCCAGCCGGGCCGAGAACACGTTCAGCAAATTGGCGATGCTGAGCAGCAGGAACACCGGGGTCAGCGCCAGCCGGATGATGTGCGCGATAGGGTCGACCGCCGTTCCGAAATCCAGCCCTGCAGTCGGCATTGCCTGCTCCCGTCGGCTCAGGTGTCGTCGTGGTGGCGCAGCAGGTGGTGCCGCGATCCGCGGATCAGCTCGGCTCGGATCCCGGTACCGGCCATCAGCATTTCGGCGGCGTAGGCGCCGATCGCGCCGAGAGCGCAGGTAATCGCCAGCGCGAAAACCCACAGCAGCACCTGGCCGATAATGCCGCCGGCAAATCCGCCGAGAAACAGGAGCAGCACGGTCATGCAGGTCGCGGCGCCGGCGAGCGCGACGAGGATCACGGCAATATCGAGCGCCAGGGACCGGCGGCGCAGTTCGGCAAGCTGGTTGCGCAACGCCTGCGCGGCGTCGGTTTCGGCGCCGGCTAGATCCTTGATCGTCCGGTCGGCACGCGAGGCGACGCGGGCGAGCCGGGTTGAGAACACGTTGAGCAGCGTCGCGAGGCCGGTCAGGAGAAAGACCGGCGTCAGCGACATCTGAATCACACGGGCGACGAAGTCGAGCGTGATCCCCATGGATTCGAGGCCGAACGGCATCCCCACCTCAGAGCGGCCGGCACGCATGCACATAGCGGTCCCGCCGAGCTGTGGTAAAGAAGGAAATCCGGCGATCATGGCGCAAGAGGGCATTTCGGCGTGAATGACGTCCCGATCCTCGGCCGCGCGGTGCCGTCGCCTGCCGGCACCGAAGCTGCCGAGCGCTGCGATCCGGTCACCCTCGAAATCGTTCGCGGTGCGCTCAGGGCGACCCAGAGCGAGATGGAGGCCCTGATCGAGCGCACCGCGATGTCGCCGTTCATCCGCGAAAAGAAGGATTTCTACGCCGCGCTATTCGACGCCGAGGGCCGGCTGATCGTCGGCTCGAACCTGCCGATCTTCGGCGACGTGATCGGCCCGATTGCCGAGTTCTACCCGCTCGATACGATGCGCCCCGGCGATATCTATTGGTACAACGATTGCTACGCCTCGCGC
>DATARH010000205.1:0-1689 GCA_036264235.1 Allostellaceae bacterium | reverse complement strand
AATTCGCGATTGTCTGGTTTGGTAGCATAGGCCATCAAGGGCGCCGACGAATTCCACATGAAGGATGCAGTGAAACTGGTCCCGTAGCCGGGTTGGTAGGAATTGAAAGCGGCGTAGTCTCCGGGGTGTTCAACCTCGAATCGCCCGGCGTTAGAGCGCCGTGCAGGAGACCACGCCATGACCAGCGTTACCACGAAGCCTGAGCATTCGCAGCCGACGATCGAGAGTAACTCCCATCTTTTCGACGGTTGGTTTGATCCGATCGAAACCGGGATCCGAGATCGGGTTCGCGGGCTGATCGAAGAGATGATTTGCGGCGAACTTGATGCTGTTCTGTCTCGCCCGCACTACGGCCGGCGCGCGGTGGCTGCGGATGGCAGCGATGTTGTCCCGGATGTTACCGGCCATCGGCATGGCCGCCGGGTACGCACGCTGACGGGGACTTTTGGCAAGACCGAGATCGCGGTGCCGCGTGCTCGCCTGAACACCGCCGAAGGCAAGACGACGGAATGGAAGAGCCAGTCACTTCGGGCCTATCAGCGTCGCACGTTGGCCGCCGACGCTTTGATCGCGGGCACCTATCTGGCCGGCACCAATACGCGCCGTGTGCGGCGTGCACTTTTCGCCCTGTTTGACGGAGCGGTCGGCAAGGACACCGTGAGCCGGGTATGGCGCAAGGTGAAGAGCGACTGGGACGCGTGGAACGCCCGCTCGCTGGCCGACGAGCCGATCGTGCGGCTGATTCTCGACGGCACCGTGGTGCGCGTGAGGCTCGACCGCAAAGCCACGTCCATCTCACTGCTCGTCGTCCTCGGCGTGCGCCAGGACGGCCAGAAGGTTCTCCTCGCGATCAAGCAAATGGGCGGCGAGAGTACCGAGGCTTGGCGCACCGTGCTCGACGATCTCATCAAGCGCGGCCTGCGGCGCCCCGAGCTCCTCATCGTCGATGGCGGCGCCGGCCTCGAGAGTGCGATTGCCGCCGTTTGGGATCGCGTGCCGGTGCAGAGGTGCACCGTGCATAAGCACCGTAATCTCCTCGCCCACGCTCCCGAGCGCCTGCATGAAGAGATCAGCGCCGACTATAAAGATATGATCTACGCGGCAACGCGCGAAGAGATCGAAACGCGCCGCAAAGCCTTCATCCGCAAGTGGCGGCTCAAGCACCGGGCCGTCGCCGACAGCCTTGAGGAAGCCGGCGACCGCCTCTTCACCTTCACCCGTCTGCCACCGGACCAATGGCGCAGCGTACGCACCACGAACGCGATCGAACGACTCCACGAGGAGTTCAAGCGCAGAATCAAGACGCAGACCGTGCTGCCATCGGCAGACACGGCTGCCATGTTGTTCTGGGCGCTACTTGCTTCCGGCCAGATCAACATGCGCAAGGTCGATGGCTGGCAAACCCTCGCCACATCGCCCATCGATCAGCCAATTGACCGCGCAGCTTGATCCGATACCATCAGTTGCCCGGAGACTGCACCGCGCGAAATTCCAACCACATCACGGCCGGCACCAACTGGGAAGACCGCTATTTAACGAGAAGGAAAATAATAAAACAATGACCAACAAAACACTGAGTAGACGCGCATTCGATGAACTCGATTCGCTGAAAAAGTCCAAGCTCATGCGAGCCGGATATGAACTATTCGACGAGCCGCCGCCCAAAAAACAGCGTGTTGTTCCAGGTCC
>DATARH010000161.1:0-14957 GCA_036264235.1 Allostellaceae bacterium | reverse complement strand
CGACCTGGCGGCCGACGGGTTCCTCGCGGCGATGGCGGTGACCCGCGATTCGCTGCTGCTGAGCGTCGAGGAACGCCGCCGCCGCCGCGTCTCGATGCCCGGCTTCTGGACCCGCCAGACCGGCAACACCTACGACCGCGCGACGGCGATGATGCCGCATCTGCTCTATGAGCGCCTCGACGAGATCGGCTCCGATTTCGCGATCGTCTACCCGACCGCCGGTCTGCGCCTGCCGCGGATTAAGGACGACGCGACCAGGCGCGCCGTGATCCGCGCCTACAACATCGTCTCCGCCGGCTATTTCAAGGATCTCGGCGACCGGATGACCCCCGCCGCGATCATCCCGATGCACCACCCGGAGGAGGCGATCGCGGAACTCGAATTCGTCACCGCACAGCTCGGCTCCAAGGTCGGCATGTTCGGCAGCGCGATGCCGCGCCAGACCGACTCGATTCCGAAGGGCGAGAACCCCGACACCGACCGCCTTGCCGTCTGGTACGAGGTGTTCGGCATCGACAGCATCTACGATTACGACCCGGTCTGGGAGACGTGCCGCAAGCTCGGCATCGCGCCGACCTTCCACAGCGCCGGCAGCAATCAGGCGCTGCGCAATTCCCCGACCAACTTCACCTACAACCATATCGGTCACTTCGCCGATGCCGGCCATGCCGCCGCCAAGGGCATCTTCCTCGGCGGCGTCACCCGGCGCTTCCCGGAACTGCGCTTCGCCTTCCTCGAAGGCGGCGTCGGCTGGGGCGCGCAGCTGTTCGGCGATTTGATGGAGCATTGGGAGCGGCGAAACGCCAAGGCGCTGGAAAACATGCGGCCGGACAAGCTCGACCGTAAGCTGCTGATGAGCCTTGTCGAGAAATACGGCTACAAGGAGCATGCCGCGGCGCTTCAGGAACGCGACGGCTGGCCCGATCCGGAACTGCACATGACCGGCGGCGTCGATAACCTCGACGATTTCGCCGCCTGCAAGCTCAGCAAGAAGCAGGACTGGATCGATCTCTATGTGACGCCGTACTACTTCGGTTGCGAGGCGGACGACCGGATGAACGCGACGGCGTTTCTCAAGCTCAACCCGTTCGACGCGCAGCTCAACGCGATCTACAGCTCCGATATCGGGCATTTCGACGTGATCGACATGCGCGATCCGCTGGCGGAAGCCTATGAGCTGGTCGAGGACGGCTACATCAGCGGGGACAATTTCCGCGATTTCGTGTTCGAAAACGCGGTGCGGCTGTGGGGGACGCAGAACCCGCGTTTCTTCGAGGGCACGGCGGTCGCCAAGGAAGCCGCGGCGGTGCTCAAGGCGGCGCAGCAGCCGGTCTTCCAGGACGCCGCGAAGTAGCGGCTGAAGTTGCGGCGCGGTGTCCCAGCGGCACCGCGCCGGCGTTCGGCTATTCGACGAGCGCGATGACCCGCGCCGGCGCCGATTCCGATTGCCACTTCGCCGGCAATGCGATCAGCCGCACCCGGGACGGCAGCTCGTGAAGATTGATCAGATTCTCGATCTGGAATTTGATGTGCGGCAGCATCGCCCGATGCACGCGCATCGCTCCGGTTAGGATCTCGTCGGCCTTTTCGTATTCCTGCGACGCCCCCTTTTCCTCCTGCGCGAAGTCGAAGCCGACGCCGCGCGGCTTCCTTGCGACGACCCATTCGGCCGCCGCCTTTGTCAGGCATGGCGATTCATCCCACCACGACGGATCGGTCGGCGCATGGCCGCGCGGCCAATCGGTCCGCAACAGCAGGATCGCGTCCGCCGCGATTTCAATTCCGTCCGCGGCCAGCATCCGCGCCGCGGCGTCGAGATCGTCGGGACCGATTCTGGCATTGGCATGCCCCTTCGCGGTCAGGTCGAGCACGATCGCGTCGCCGATAAAGGTGTCGACCGGAATCTGTTCGATCGACGGCTTGTCGCGAAAGAAATGATGCGGCGAATCGATATGCGTGCCGGCATGAACGGTCATCTCGACCATGTTCGAGACGAAGCCCTTGTCCTCCCAGGAGACGATCGGCCGCAGCTTGAAGTAGGTCTCCTCCGGCGCGAACGCGTTCTTGGCCCACTCCGAAACAATCATGCTCAAATCGACGACGCGCATCGCGAACGCTCCATTCCAGTCCGGTCACCTATAGAATATCGGTCTGGTGGGCGATCTCGAACGATCCGTCCCAGATCATTCGTAACGCAACAAAGGTCACGATGCCGAGCCCGACCCAGGCGATCCAGTTGTAACGGCCAAGCAGTCGGGCGAGATAGTTCGACGCGATCCCCATCAGCGCGACCGATGCGACGAGGCCGACGATCAGAATCCAGGGGTCCGACTGGCTGCGCGCCACCCCGGCGACAGCCATCACATTGTCGAACGACATCGACAAATCGGCGAGGACGATCTGCAGCAACGCCTGCATCGTTGATTTGCGGCGCGGCGGCGCGGCGGCGTCGGTTTGCGACCCGGCGGCGGGTCCGTGCCGCAATTCGCGGTAGAACTTCCACGACACCCACATCAGCAGCAGTCCGCCGGCAAAGGTCAGGCCGATGATTTCGAGGAGCCGCATCGTCACCACGGCAAAGAGGATGCGCAGCACGGTCGCCGCCGCGATCCCGTAGAGGATCACCCGCCGACGCTGCTCGGGCGGCAAGCCGGCGGCAGCCAGTGCGACGACGATGGCGTTGTCGCCGGCAAGCACGATGTCGATGATAAGCACCGAGACGAGGGCGCTCACCTGGCTCAGGCTCGGCAGCATCGTCGCGACATAGGGACGCCGGCAGCAAAGGTCGAGTCACACCATGGCGTCATCGCTGCCCGCAGCGCGGATACCCGCCTGGAACCTGCCGACCACGCGCCGTATGGCGCTGTTCTATGCCGCGAGCTTTCTCGTCGTCGGCATCCAGACGCCGTTCTGGCCGGTCTGGCTCGCCGGCCGCGGTTTCGACGCGCAGGAGATCGCGCTGATTTTCGCGGCGGCGATCTGGGGCAAGGTCGTCGCGACCCCCGCGCTTGGCGCGCTGGCCGACCGCCTCGGCCGCCGCCGCGCGGTGATGCTGGTGCTGGCGGCGCTGTCGCTCGCCGCCTATGCCGGGCTTTGGCCGGTCGCCGGGTTCTGGGCGGTGTTGGCGCTGAACCTCGTCGCCGGCACGGCGCAATCGGCGCTGATGCCCCTGGGCGACACGGTGACGCTCGCAGCGGTGCGCAACGAGGGCGCCGATTACGGCCGCATCCGGCTGTGGGGTTCGGTCACCTTCATCGTCGCCGCCGCCGGCAGCGGTGCGCTGCTCGCGACGGCGGCGCCCGCCGACCCGGCCGGCAACGCGATCCTGGTCCTCGTGCTCTCAGCCTCGGCCGTGCTGCTGCTGGCGTGCTTCGCGGTGCCGCCGGCGCTTGCCGGTGGGGCCGGGGCGGCGCGCTGGGCCGCGCTTGCCCGGCTCGCCACCGATCGCCGCTTCTGGCTGTTCACCGCCTCGGCCGCCGCGCTGCAGTCGAGCCATCAGCTCTATTACGGCTTCGGCAGCCTGTACTGGCGCACGCTCGGCTTTTCCGACGCGGTGATCGGCGCGTTGTGGGCCGAGGGCGTCGTCGCCGAGATCGTGCTGTTTTGGCGAGGTGGGCGTCTCGCGGCGCGGCTCGGACCGTTGGGGCTGATGGCCTTGGGCGGCGGCGCCGGCATCCTGCGCTGGAGTCTCATCGGTGTCGTCCCCGGCCTCGGCGCGGCGGCCCTGTTGCAGTTGCTGCACGCCTTCACCTTCGGCGCCAGCCATCTAGGCGCGATGTATTTCATGGCGCGCACCGTGCCGCCGGCCGCGGCGGCCAGCGCGCAATCGCTTTATGCCGGGCTCTCGACCGGGATCGGTAGCGGTCTGGTGATGCTGGCGTCGGGCAGGCTTTACGCCTCGTTCGGCGGTGGGGCCTATCTGTTCATGGCGGTGCTGTCGGCGGCCGGGATCGCCGGGGTCGCGGTGCTGGCCGCGACCTCCCGGATATCGGTGCCGGCGGAATAGGACGGCGCTACTTCCCGCAGCTGGCGGTCTGCACCGCGGCCTTCGCCTGCGTCTGCGCATAGCTGCGGAAGCCCGTGGGGTCGAGGGTCTGGGCCGTCTTCATCAGCTCGGCCGCTTCCTGGCAAACCTGCCCGCTCGGTAGCCCGGCGCGCTTCGCCGCGTATTGGTTGGCGAGCGAGGTGTTCCAGGTGTCGAACGCCTTGTTGCCGTGGAAATGCGTGATCATCGCCTTCTGGTAGGCTCGGATCGGCTCCTGGTTGCGCAGCCGAAACTCGGCATAGATCGTGTCCTGACAGGTCGAGCTGACCACCATGACATCGGTCATGAAGCGGATCGCCTGCTCAGCCTCGGCCTCCGAAGCGGATGGGCATGCAGAATGGGCCGAGTGCGCCGCCTTCTTTTCGGCCGCAAAACTCGGCTGTAGCCCCGCCACCGCGATCAACGCCGCCGCCATCAGCACCAGGTTCTTCATTCCGCCCCCCACTCGGTTTGGTCCCCGCCGTCAACAGCATAGCGGCCGCGCCATTATTTGCAAGATCGGCGCGAGCTTACTCGAACTCCTTGCCGCGTTGCGTTAGTCCCGAATGTAGCCGGCGGCTTTTGCTTCGCGAGACAGTAGTGAAGCGTTGAGTAGTCTTCAACCGATTGGATGCGATTGCGAGCCGGCGGCCGGCAACGGCATAGTCGCGGCATGATCGTGCTGTTCACCGATTTCGGCCTTGCCGGCCCCTACACCGGTCAAGTTCAGGCGGTGTTGCAGCGCGACGCGCCGGGCATTGCGATCGTGTCGCTGTTCGCCGACGCGCCGGCTGGCCATCCAAAACCCTGCGCTTATCTGCTCGCCGCCTACGCGGCATGGTTCCCGGCCGGCACGGTGCTGCTCTGCGTCGTCGATCCCGGCGTCGGCAGCGACCGGCGCGCCCTGATCGCCGAGGCCGGCGGCCGGTTTTACGTCGGGCCCGATAACGGATTGTTTGAGCTGGTGTTGCGCCGCGCCCGGACGCCGCGCCTCTGGGAAATCGCCTGGGCACCGTCGGCTCTATCGGCGAGTTTTCACGGCCGCGACCTATTCGCGCCGGTCGCGGCGCGGCTCGCCCGCGGCGATCCGGTCGAGGCGCTCGGCCGACCAGCAGCGATCGAGCCACGCCCGGACTGGCCCGATGATCTCGCGGAGATCGTCTATATCGACGATTACGGCAATGCGCTGACCGGGCTGCGCGGCGCCACGATCGACGGGAGGGCGAGATTGCGCGTCGGTCGAAAGTCGGTCGCGCCGGCGCCGACTTTTTCCGCGGTGCCGGCCGGTCACGCGTTCTGGTACGTCAATTCGAATGGGCTGGCCGAGATCGCGGTCAATGATGGCCGTGCCGATACCGCGCTCGGCCTCCGGATCGGCAGCCCGGTCAGAGTCGCCCGCTAAGTTTGGCCTCAGGAGGGCGGCAGCGCCGGAGCCGCGCTCGCCACCGTCGGCGGCAGCCGCATCCGGCGGCGCTGCCAGCGGTGCAGCAGCGCCATGCCGGTAACAATCGCGACAAACCCGGCCAGCATCGCGATGCTGAACGAGCGCGCGACATCGCCGAGCATCGCCCGCCAGGCATGGCCGAGGAAGTAGCCGGTCGCGACAAAGCTCGCCGCCCACAGCCCGGCGGCAACGAAATTGAGCTTCAGGAAGCGGCGCCATTGAACATGGCTGAGCCCGAGGGCGAAGGACGAGAAATTGCGTACGCCGTAGATGAAGCGGAACGACAGGATAAAGCCGGCGTCGTAGCGCTCGAGCCAGTGCAGAGCCCGGTCGACGCTATGATGCCAGCGCGGGAAACGGTCGAGCAGGCGGGTGCCGAAATTGCGGCCGAGCCAGAAATAGCACTGGTCACCGGCGAAGCTGCCGAGCCAGGCCGCGGCGACCAGCAGGAACGGGTCCAGCAGGCCCTGCGCCGCGGCAAAGCCGGCGCACAGGATCACGGTCTCCCCTTCCAGGAAGGTCCAGAGAAAGGCGATCGGGTAAAACCACGCCCCGTGATGGGCGATCAGTTGGGTAAGGTCCATTCGCGTCCGCTGCGGAGCCTGTTGCCTGTTCTTCTAGACGGGCGCCGGTAAAGCAAAGATTGATCGTAATGAAGTTCGATCCGACCGGTCGAGCGGAATCCGGGAATCTACACCCTTAGAGTAGGTCGAGGCGCTTACCGGAACGCGTCCTTGATCCGCGCCCAATCATCGAGCGCGCGCTCTTCGCCCGGCGTGATCGGGATTACGATCTGGTTCCAGCCGGCCTCGCGCAACGCCTCGATGCGCTGGGTCAGCTCCTGCTCGGTCGCGGTAAAGGTCGTGCGCCGTATCAGTTCGGCGCTGACAAACTTCTGTTCCTCCGGCTTGACGAAGACGAAGTGACCGCGGTGGTTGAACAGGTAGCGCGCATCCGGCGGTTCGAAGCCGCGCGCGAGGTCGAGATAGCCGGCGACCTCGGTCTCGATCCCCTGATGCGCGACGCTCATCGTGTTCTGCCAGCCCTGCTGCTCGGCATCGGCTGCGCGGTGTAAGAGCGTCGCGGCGCGAGGCCCCGCCTGCGCCATCGCCCGCGGGCTGTCGGCCGGCTCGCCCGGCTGCAGCACACAGCCGCAGACCCACGCGGTGGCGTAGAGATCGCCCGCCGGGCGGCCGGCGGCGGCCCACGACTTCTTCATGCCCTCGACCGCGCCCAAAGCGCCCGGCACGTCCTGAATAAAGGACTTCCAGCGGGCGCCGAGCTTCGCCGTCAGCGCTTGCGATTTCGGCCCATAGGCCGAGATGTGCAGCGGGATCTCGTCGCGGGTGTTGATCAGCCCGATCTCCGGATTGAGGAAGCGGATCTTGCGGCGCTTGCCCTCGATCTCGGTCTCCACCGTGTCGCCCGCCAGGAGGCCATAGACGACCCGGATGTGTTCCTCCATCTCGGCGAGCTTGATCGCGCCCAGCCCCATCGCGCGGCGCGCCGAGAAGCCGGTGCCGATGCCGAAATCAATCCGCCCCGGCGCCAGCCCGTTCAGCGTCGCGAAAGCGTTCGCCGTTACCGCCGCGATCCGGTTGGACGGCACCAGGACGCCGGTCCCGAGGCGGATGCGCGAGGTCTTCATCGCCGCCGCGCCCATCGCGACAAAGCAATCGGCGGTGATCATCTGCGTGTCGTAGAACCAGGCGTGGGTGAAGCCGAGCTCCTCAGCCCGCACCGCGGTTTTCCACGAATCGTGCGCCGTCGCGATCCCGATGCCGAACTCCATCGCGCCCTCCCGACTGCGGTTACGGTTTCTCGAAAATCGCCTGGATCTCGATGCAGGCGGCGGGGATCCACTCGCCGAGGCGGCGGTTGAGGCGCCACCACCAGCGGTAATTCTCTAAGGGCGCCAGCAGCCCGCCCGAGATGATCCGAAAGCCGCGCACCTGCGCCAGTTCGAGATGCGGCAGCCGATGCCTGACCTCGGCCAGAAATGAATACAGCGAAAAGGCCTGGTGGTGCGTGCCGAGGTCGCGCACCGGCAATAGCCGGAACAGAGGCGGCAGCACATGCTTGCGGATCAGGTGCAGCGGCGGCAGGAACACCGGCACGCCCAGCACCAGCTTGCCGCCGGGTTTCAACACCCGGTCCAGCGTCGCCAGCGCTCGATCTAAATCTTCGAGGTGTTCCAGCACCTGCTCGCAGACGACCACGTCGAAGGCCTCCGACGCGATCTCCGGGTAGCCCTGGGTCAGGTCGCCCAGCACGAAACGCTCATAGCGCTCGCGGATAAAGGCGGCGGTATCGACAACATCGGCGGCGGAGATCGCGACGGCGCCGCAATGCGGTTTGGCTTCTAAATGGCACAGCAGCACGCCCCAGGCGCTGCCGACATCGAGCAGTGATAATTTCCGCCCAGCCGCTGCCGCCTCACCAGCCCAGCGGCTGATATCGTCGGCGACCGCCTCGTACCGCGATTGCCGCAAGCTATAGGCGTGCGGCCGCGACGGATCGACCCCGAAGGCGAGCCGCTGTCGCGGTTCGGTCGCCGCCCATCGTGTCTCGGCCTTCCGAAGGCTCATATCCGATCCGCCGCCCGCATCATCGGCGGCACACTAGCGCCGGGGCGGGCACTGTCAAATCACGGGGGCGGCGAGGCCGAGAGCAGCGGTCAGCCCATCGTTTGCACCGCGCGCGGCTCGATCTCGTACATCACCCGGACCTCGCCCGGTTGCGCGAACGGGTACTTGTCCTTGCCGAGATATTTCTTCGCCAGCGAGTCGATATGGGCACTGGCGCCGTCCTCGGTCGCGCGCCGCACCCGGCCGCGGATCTGCATGTAGCGGTAGGCATTGTCGGGATCGAGGATCGACAGCGCCACCGGCGATCCCTCCTTCATATTGCGCGCCTTGACCCGGCCCTTGGCCGTATTCACCCGGATCGCGCCGCCCGTGTAATCGAACCACACCGGCGTCACCTGCGGCGTGCCGTCCGGCATGATCGTCGCGAGATGAGCGAAGGCTTTCTTCTCGGTCAGGAGGTCGCGGAATTCGGCGGGGATTTCGGCCATCGGGGTCTCCGCAGCGGTGGTTGTCACCTAACATGGTGCGGCACCGATCGCTTCGGAACGGTGCATCGGTATCGCCGCGATTAAACTTTGCAAGCGGTTATTGAACCGGGTGCAATTTGCTCTTATCTTCCTTGTCGTCGGGCTCGATCGCAGTCGCCCGGCCACCCAAGGCATCCGCCCAAGCACTGCACTTCGCCGGTTCGCCGGCCGAGGGCTTGCGGTGGAATGTCTCCTCCCCATGCAGATCCGCGGCTGGCGCCGGCTTGGAGACTTCCATGCCTGACGTCACCCTGTTCGGCTTTCCGCGCAGCGTCTATGTGCAGATGGCCGGCATCGTCCTGACCCATAAGGAGGTGCAATACCGCTTCCACGACTTGGAAGGGGAAATGAACACCGAAAGCCATCTCGCGCTGCATCCGTTCGAGCGAGTGCCGATCCTGCGGCATGACGATTTCACCGTGTACGAGACCGCCGCGATCGTCACCTATATCGACGACGCGTTTCCCGGACAGAAATTGACGCCCGACACGCCGCAGCTGCGGGCCCGCATGAACCAGTGGATCAGCGCGGTGAACGGCTACTACTACCCGTATCTGATCTATCATGTGTCGCACGAGCGGAACGTGTTTCCGCAGCTCGGCATCGAATCGGACGAGAGCGTCGTCGCGCATGCGATGCCAAAGGTCGAAACCTGTCTCCAGGTGCTGGAGCGCGAGCTGTCGCGCAGCGGCGAATTCATCCTCGGCCCGCAGCTCAGCCTTGCCGATTTCTTCATGCTGCCGATCATCCACGCCTTCGGCTTTTCGCCGGAAGCGCAGGCGCTCTATCCGAAGCACCCGGCGATCGGTGCCTGGCGCGAACGGATGGAAGTGCTGCCGACGATCAAGCATTTTCGCGCCGCGCAGCCGCCGCGCGCACCGATCGAGCACGCCCGCCGATGGGTGGAGTCACACCGTCCGAAATACTGACTACGCCCGGACACTGACCCGAATGCGGGGATCGCAGGCTCCCCGTCAGAGGCAAAGCCTCCAAGTTCTGCGCTTTGCAACCTCGGCCGCGGCGCCTGCCCCAGCCGGACCAGGAGTGGAGCGCAACGTGACAAATCCCTTCACCGAATACCGCATGGAACCGAACCGTCGGCGACCGCACGACCACGCGCCGACCCCGCTCGAACTGCAGCGCTGGGAAGACGACGGCGGCGCCGTTGGTTCCGAGCCTCGGCTGCGGCGCGTCGAGCGGCACTGCCGCGAGTTTCCTGAGGATCGCGCCGCCGCTTAGTCACCGACGATGCGGGGAACGCACGCTCCCCGTCAGAGAGCGCTTCTCCAAGCTCTGCAATCTTTCACCGTTCTCGATCTCGAGAGGAGAAAGCCATGACCTACGAATTGAGACCGCTTCCCTGCGATCCCACTGCGATTGCGGGAATGTCGGAAAGACTGATCGTCAGTCACTATCAGAACAATTACGGGGGCACGGTGCAGCGCCTCAACGCGATCGCCGAGCAGCTTGCACACCTCGATTTCGCAACCGCGCCGATCTTCGTGATCAACGGGCTCAAGCGCGAGGAGCTGATCGCGACCAACTCGATGATCCTACATGAGCTGTTCTTCGCTTCGCTGGGTCAGGGCGGCGAACCTGCCGGCGCACTTCGGAATGCGCTGATCCGGGATTTCGGCAGTGTCACAGCCTGGGTGACGGAATTTTCGGCGATCGGCAAAGCGCTGCGCGGCGGTTCCGGCTGGGTGTTGCTGACCTGGTCGGCGCGCGACCACCGCCTGTTCAATCACTGGGCCATGGACCACGCGACGACAATGGCCGGCGGACGGCCGATCCTCGCGCTCGACATGTACGAGCATTCGTATCACATCGACTACGGCGCCGCGGCCGCCGCTTATGTCGATGCGTTCATAGCCGCGATCAACTGGCCGAACGCCGAGCGGCTCTACACGGAGATCGCGAGGTGAGGTTCAATACACCGCGCCCCGCGCGGTAATCGGCCAGATCGCCTCGACCCGGCCGCCGCGGATGCCGACATACCAATCGTAGAGATTGACGGTCGGGTCGCAATGGCCCGGCACCAGCTTGATCTTGTCGCCGATCCGCAGCCGGTTGGTCGCGCCAGTCACCGCCAGCCGGCCGTGCTCGTCGGACGCGCGCTCGTAGGTCGCGGCCGGCTCATCCCACACCGCCGGCGGTCCGGAATCGAAGGCCAGCGCCTTCAGCCCGGCATCGACGATCGCGCGATCCTCGGTCGGCCGGCTCATCACCGTCGCCCAGACGAAGAGGCTCGGCTCGAAGGCGCGGGTCGGCCGGCCGTCGGGGTCGAGGTTCTTGCCGTAATCGGCGTCCATGAAAATGTATGAGCCGCATTGCAGCTCGGTGTAGACGCCGCTGCCGCTCTCGAATTCGAAGGTGCCGGTGCCGGCGCCGGTGATCTGGTCGCAGGCGATACCGTTGGCGGACAGCAGGTCGCGGGTCGTCGCCGCCTTTTCGGTGGCGCTGGCGATTGCCTGGCGCCGTTCGTCCCAGGTCCGCAGGTGCTGCGCCGAGCCGTGATAGGCCTGGAGCCCGGCGAAGGAGAGGTGCTTGGCGTCACCGATCTGCCGCGCGAGATCGAGCGCCGCCTGGCCCGGCTCGACGCCGCAGCGGTTGCCGCCCATGTTGACCTCGACATAAATCGGCAGGGTGATCCCGGCCTCGCCGGCCGCCTCGTCGAGGGCGCGCACCTGCGACGGGTCGTCGGCGCAGGTCGCGATCCGCGTGCCGTGCGCCAGCGCGGTCAGCCGCCGCAATTTCTGCTTGCCGACGATCTCGTTCGTGACCAGCACGTCGCGGACCCCGCCATAGACCATCGCTTCGGCCTCGCCGACTTTCTGGACGCAGACGCCGACCGCGCCCAACTCGACCTGCTTCAGCGCGATCACCGGGCATTTGTGGGTTTTCGCATGCGGCCGCAGCCGCACCCCCGCGGCGCTGCCGACCCGCTCGGCAAGGCGCCGCAGATTGCCCTCGAACGCATCGAGATCGACGATCAGCGCCGGCGTGTCGACATCGTCGAGCGGCATGCCGATTTCGGCTGGCGGTCGGGTGGTCATCGGTCTCTCCAGGTGAATTCGGCGCCGGCCCTCTCCCCCGCCCGGCCGCCCAATTCAGCATACTGCCGTTGGGTGGCCGGGCGGGGGAGAGGGCCGGTACTGCACGTTAATTCAAACGCCCCGAGGCTTGCGCAGGCGGCGCGAAAATGCAACACGAGTGGCCGACAAACATGACGGAAAGACCGAGGGGAACCCGGCACAACCGGACCCGACATAGGGAGGATCGAGATGGCGGAAATGGCGGCTTCCAGCGCCGAATTGGCTCTTGAGAACCAGCGGCTCGGACCCTTGCAGATCCGCGTCGCGGCACTGTGCACGCTGGTGCAGATCTGCGATGGCTACGACATCAATTCGATCGGCGTCGCGGTACCGCAGCTGACGCATCTGTGGAACCTGCCGGGTCCCGCCTTCACGACCGCGTTTTTGTGGTCGAGCATCGGCATCATGGTCGGCGCCTTGTCGGCCGGACCGATCGGCGACCGCGTCGGCCGCAAGCCGCTGCTGCTCGCCAGCCTGACGATCTTCGGCCTCGCCTCGATCGCCAGCGGCCTCGTCGGCTCGCTCGGCGCTCTCGCCGTGACCCGCTTCTTTACCGGCATCGGCATCGGCGCCGCGTTTCCGGGCGCCGCCTCGCTGACCGGCGACTACGCGCCGCACCGCCGGCGCGCTCTGATGATCATGGCGAGCTTCACCGGCGCCCCGCTCGGCGGCTTCCTGTGCGGTCAGATCGCCGGTGTGCTGCTGCCGCGCTTCGGCTGGGAGAGCGTCTTTTTTGTCGGCGGCATCGTGCCCCTGCTCATGGTCGTCGCGCTGGCGATATGGCTGCCGGAATCGCCGCGCTTCCTCGCCCGCAAGGCCAATCTGTCGCCGCGCGAGGCGGCCGTGTTGCGCGAGCTCGACATCACCCCCGAGCAGATCACTGCGGTCGAGCGGCCGGGCGGCAACCCGGTTGCTGCGCTGTTCGGTCAAGGTTACGCGTTGCAGACCGTGCTGCTGTGGATCGTCTTCTTCTGCAGCCTGATGAATTTGTTCCTGTTCGCCTATTGGTTGCCGGAGGTGCTGCATCTCGGCGGCTATACCCCGGCGGAGGCGGCGCGCGCCTCCAGTTATCGCGACCTCGGCGCGATTTTCGCCGTGTTCTATCTCGGCATGCTGATCGACAAGCACGGCCCCGAGCGGGCGCTGGCCCTGCATTATGCCGCCGGCATCCTCTTTATCGGCGCGATCGCTCTGTTCGTGATGCCGGCCCTGCTGTTGGCGATCATGATCTTTTTTGCCGGAATGATGATCACCGGCAGCCAGACTGGCGCCAATGCTACCGCCGGCAAGCTCTACCCGGCGCGCATGCGGACCAGCGGCATCGGCTGGGCCCTCGGCATCGGCCGGCTCGGCGGTATCGCGGCGCCGGTGCTCGGCGGCTGGCTGCTGACGCTCGGCATGCGTCCGCCGCAGATTTTCCTTAGCGCCTGCGGCTTCGCGTTTATCGCCGCCGTCGCGACCGCGCTCCTCGCCTTCCGCGGTGAGCCCGCCCCCGTTTTGACTCCGCAAGAGGCCGCCGAATGAAAGTCTTCGTCTTCGACCTGCTCGCCTACGACGCGAACCTCGATCATCTGAAGGGCGGCGAGACCGAGTTGCCCTATCCGCTGGCGAAGCGGCATTTCGATGCGAAGACCGCGGTGCGCACCTATGAGGAGCATCTCGACGCCTGGGAGGCGCTCGACCGCTTTGGCTATGACGGGGTAGGCTTCAACGAGCATCACTGCTCGCCCTACGGGCTGATGAACAGCCCCAATCTGATGGCCTCGGCCGCCGCCCAGCGCACCAAGAAGCTGAAGCTGCTGATCTACGGCAATCTCTTGCCGCTGCATGAGCCGCTGCGCCTCGCCGAGGAATTGGCGATGATCGACTGCCTGTCGAACGGGCGGCTGATCTCCGGCTTTGCCCGCGGCATCCCGCGCGAATACCAGGTGCACAACGTGCCGCTCGCCGAGTCGCGCGACCGCTTCGAGGAAGCCTACGACATCATCACCCGCGCGTGGACCGAGGAGGTGTTTTCCTATCAGGGCAAATACTGGTCCTACAGCGATGTCGCGATGTGGCCGCGCCCGGTGCAGCAGCCGCACCCGCCGCTCTGGGTCCCGATCGTCGGCAGCAAGGAATCGATCGAGTTCGCCGGCAGGCACAACCTGCCGATCACGCCGGGCCTCGGCCGCGCCCGCGGTTTGCGCGACGACATCATCCGCTACTACGCGAAGTGTCTGTCACAAGCCGGTCACCGAATCACCCCCGACCATCTGTCACTCGGCATCACCGCTTATGTCGCCGATTCGAAGGCGCAGGCGCTGAAGGAATACGGGCCGCACATCCTCTACTTCAATCGGACACTGTTCAGTCACGGCAACTTCACCGAGACCGAGAAGCAGCGCGAGACGGGTTACTCGTCGCAAGCCTCCACGGATTACGTGCGGCCGGAAAACCTGCGTGCTGCCGCCAATCTGCGCTCCGAATTCCGCAACCTGACGATGGCGCAATTGGAGGAGCAGGCCGAGCATATGCCGCTCGGCACCGCCGACGAGGTGGCGCAGCGCATCATCGACGCGGCCGACAGCGCCGGCGCCAACCATGTGCAGCTGGCGATCAATCGCGGCGCGCTGCCGCACGATTTGTTCATGAACCAGATCGAGCGCTTCGCCCGCGAGGTGCTGCCGATCCTGCAGCAGCACGAGGTGAAGACCGTCCCCGCCGCGGAAGAGGCAATGGCTTAAACCGAACCCCGTCAGCGCGCATTACCCGATGTAGCCGACATGCGCATGTCGCGAAAATTCGGACGCCGCATTCTGATCGCCGCCTGTGTGATCGTCGTTTGCGCACCCGCAATCGCCAAGGATGCCCTTTGACATCTGCCTCCCGAACAAAACTGGCGCGGTTACCTGTGAGCAGCTGAGGCAAGCGGTCCTGAAAATCTTTGAAGCGGAACCCGACATTCGCAAATCGGATGCCGGCGCCATAGTGGGTTCCGCGATTCACCAGGCGTTTCCGTGCTGCTGGGACCCTTTGCTGTCTCGCGCCAAGCAGCCGCCACCGCCTGGATGCCCGCAATGAAGAGCGCATTCCTTTGCCGGTTTGGTGCAGCTACGGGATGTGCCGGGCGCAAGGCGAATTTCCGCCGCATTCCACTTACGACGGGGCTTGGGGAGCATCGAGCAGGGGATAAATGACTGCTCTTACTGCCGACCAGTTGCTTGAAACGATTCACCGGTCGCTTGCGGAAAATTCCGCGAGCTTTAGCGGCGAAAGACGAACTGCTCGACTGGCTCG
>DATARH010000306.1:0-23102 GCA_036264235.1 Allostellaceae bacterium | reverse complement strand
AGGAGCGCCGCCTGCAGCCCGATGATCTCGCCGGGCAGCAGGAAATCGACGATTTGGCGGCAACCGACGCCGATCCGGCAGTAACGGAAGGCCCAGCCCTCGCCGACGATGAACAGGCCCGCGCCGACTTCGCCGGCGCTGACGATCTCGCGGTTGGGCGGCAGCGACACCTGGCGCGCGGTCATCTCGTCGACCAGGCGTTGCTCGCGCTCAGCCAGCGACCGAAACACCTCCTGCGTATGCCGATCGCCGCGTCTGTGGGTCAGCACTCCACCACTCAACCTACTACCAACCAACTATCTGACAGGCCACGACAATTAGAATTCATACAGGATCAGCCGCTCGCAAGGCAATTTGCCAAATGCGACAATTTTTCCGGAGGTACTTTCCTATTTGGGCAGCCGTTCCTTTTGCAGCGAGCGCGCTTCGGTATAACGGACATCGAACTTGGGTTTAGTCGACTACACCAATGCGGCGAATTACTGCGAGGGGATTTCTCCCATTCTGCAGATCACCTGCCACTCGCGGTCGCTGACCGGGGACACCGAGAGCCGCGACTGACGCAACAGCGCCATCCCGGCGAGTTCCGGCACCTGCTTCATTTCGGCGAGGCTGATCGGGCGGCCGACCGGCGCGATCGGCGCGATATCGACGAGACCGAACTTGCCGCTGTCGTCGCCTGGATCCGGATAAAACGGCTTCACGATCTCGACGATTCCGACGATCTCCTTGCCCTCGTTCGAGTGGTAGAAGAACGCGCGGTCGCCCTTCTTCATCGCCCGCATATTGGCGGCCGCCTGGAAGTTGCGCACCCCGTCCCAATGGGTGCGCTTATCCTGGACCATCCGGTCCCACGAATATTTCGCGGGCTCCGATTTCAGCAGCCAATACGCCATCGTTGTCTCCCCTCAATTCGCCTCACCCGGTCAGCGGGTAGTTCGCTTGGTCCTCATAAATCGAGCCGCCCTTCGTCAGGTAGCTGGCGATCAGGCTGAAACGGTCTACTTCGATCGGCTCGGCCCGAAAGCGGGCATTCGCAACAAGAAACTCGCCGAGCTTATCGAGCGCGGGGTTGTAGAGCCGCGCCAGCGTCACATGCGGCGCGAATTTGCGCTGCTCCGGCGGCAGCCCGGCGCGGACCAGCGCCTGTTCAATCTTGTCGCGCAACGCGCCGAGCGCCGGCTGGCGTTCGATCCCGGCCCACAGGGTGCGCGGCCGCTCGCCGCCGAACACGCCGGTGCCGGCAAGCTGGATTGTGAACGGGCGGGCGCGTACTCGCACCAGAGCCTCGTCGATATCGGCGGCGACATCCTCGCTGACCTCGCCGATGAAACGCAGCGTCAGATGGAGATTGCCGGGGTCGACCCATTTGGCGCCGGGCATGCCGACCGTCAGCAGCGACAGCCGCAGCTTCAGCTCGGGCGGGAACTCGATCCCCACGAACAGGCGCAGCATCTCAAATCCACCACTGTCATTGCGAGGAGCGCCGCAGTCGCGACAAGCAATCTCGATGGCGGGAGGCAAGATGGGCGCGAGATTGCGTCGCTGCGCTCGCAATGACAAGCCAGCTTACGTGAACAGGGTCAGCACCCCGGTATGGCCGTAGAGCCGGTCACGCGAGATCTCGCCGTTGGCGAAAAACCCGACCAGTGGAATGTCGCCGAAGGTCTCGCGGATCATTGCCCCTTCGACCCCGGGCTCGTCGAATAGCGACACGCCGCGGGCGACACAGCTGACATAGACGCCGGCTTTTGGCGGCCCCGGCAGGCGGCGCGCCAGCTGCCCGAGCATGCGGCCCATATCGGCGCGGGCGCTGTCCGGGTCGCGGCGGCAGAACAGGATCTGGTCGCCGGTCTCGACCTCGGCGCCGAGCACGATCCAGCCATTGGCCGGATCGATCGCCAAGAGGTTCCGGACCAGATAATCGCCGGTGTCGGAGCCCGCGACCGGCAAGCCGGCGAAGATCACATTGCCGAGCCGGCGCATGTCCTCGACCAAAGCCGGACCGATATCGTCCTTGAACACGCTGAGCGCCGGCCGGCCATCGACCACCATCACGACATTGTCGCGCGCCTCGTCGATGCGCCGCACCGGGCCGATCGGCACACAGCCCTGGGTCAGCGCGGTGGCGACCGCAACTTCGGGCGACAGCATCAGGCCGCTGATCCCGGCGGTGCCGAAACCGTCGCCTTTCGCGGCAGCGCTGGCGAGCAGCGGTGTGGCGCAGCGGTGCGAAACGAGGCCGCCGACCAGGAAGGCGCCGGTGGCCAGGCCGGTCTCGATCGTGATCTTGACGAGGTCGCGGCAGCGCGGGTCGGCATGGACGAGCGCCAGGCTCGGCTGCGCGGCCTCGATCCATTGCGCATGGACCCGCGGCAGGTCGGCGGCGGGATCGTCGGTCGGCGCGAACAGCCGAAACTTGTCCTCCGGCAGAGTTGCGGTCAGCAGGGCGGCGGCCGGCCGGTCATAGACCTCCTCGCCGTTGGCGCAAAGGCCAAGCCCGACGCCGCCGACCCAGTTGGCGATCCCGGTCGCGGCGGCAAGCTCCTGCACGAGTTGCTGGAAGCGCGGTGCCGCCGGCTCGGTGACGTAGAGAATGCCGAGGTTCGCACCCGAGCCCGGCGGCAGTTGCCCGAGGCAGCGCTGCGCCAAACTCGGCAGATCGCCCTTGGCGTAGGCCGCGGCGAAACCCGTGCTCATGACCCGCCTCCCTCGCTTTTGGGCAGAAGCTTGGCGACCATCGGCGCGATGTGGTCGACCATGACCGCGACCCCCTTCTCGTTCGGATGCAGCCCGTCCGCCTGGTTCATGCTGGGGTCCATCGCCACGCCTTCGAGGAAGAATGGATCGAGCGCCACATGATGCGCGTCCGCCAACTCCCGGTATATCCGATCGAAGGCGCGCTGGTAATCCGCGCCCCAATTCGGCGGCGCCCGCATGCCGAGCAGCAGCAGCTTGGCGCCGCTCGCCTGGATTTTGTCGATCATCGTTTCGAGATTGGCGCGCACCGTCGCCGGGTCGATGCCGCGCAGCGCGTCGTTGGCGCCGAGTTCGAGGATCACGAGATCGGGCTTGTCGGCGAGGGTCCAGGCGAGGCGGGCGAGACCGCCGGCCGTGGTCTCACCGGAGACGCCGGCGTTCACGACCTTTGTGGCGATGCCCTGGTCGCGCAGCTTCGCTTCGAGACGCGAGGGAAGCGCGGCCTCCGGGCTGAGCCCGAACCCAGCGGTGATGCTGTCACCGAAGGCGACGATCTTCGGAGCCGCGGCCGCTGGTACCAACGCGGCGGCGCTGGTCAACAAGACAATTCCCGACAGAATGCCAGCGATGCCGCGGCGGCTCATAACGACCCGGTGAGTTTCAACGCCGTCTAACACTGGGGAGCGGTACCACACCGGTCAACGGGCGCGCCGGCACGGGGTCGCGTTGAAAAGCCGCAACCGCCGGCCATATCGTGACCTCGCTCCATGCAGACACCCAATCCCCCGCATCCCGATGCCCCGCTTATCTCGCTCGACGAGGTGTCGCTGACCTTGCCGAGCGCCGCCGGCCCGGTCGAGATCCTGCGTGGCGTGTCGTTGACCGTAACGTCCGGCGAGACGGTGGCGCTGCTCGGCCCTTCGGGCTCCGGAAAATCGACCCTGATGATGGTTATGGCCGGGCTCGAGCGGCCAAGCACCGGCCAGGTGGCGCTCGCCGGAGAGGATCTCGGCGGGCTCGACGAAGACCGGCTGGCGCGGCTGCGCGGCAGTCGTGTCGGCATCGTATTCCAGGCGTTTCACTTGATCCCGACGATGACCGCGCTCGAAAACGTCGCGATCCCGCTCGAATTGGCCGGCAGCGCCAGCGCGTTCGCGGCCGCGGCGGCGGCGCTCGGCCGGGTCGGGCTCGGCCATCGGCTGACTCATTATCCCGGCCAGCTTTCGGGTGGCGAGCAGCAGCGTGTCGCGATCGCCCGCGCCTTTGTCGCCGGCCCGGCTTTGCTGCTCGCCGACGAACCGACCGGCAATCTCGACCAGACCACCGGCGCCGCTGTCACCGATTGCCTCTTCGCCGAGCGCGAGCGGCACGGCACCGCGCTGGTCCTGATTACCCACGATCCCGACCTCGCCGAGCGTTGCGACCGGCAATTGCGCATGGCCGACGGCCGCATCGTCGAGGACCGCCGCCGCGCGCCGTTGCGGCGGGCGCTGTGAGCACGACGATCGCGACCGCGCTGCGCCTCGCTCGCCGCGAGTTGCGCGGCGGGGTGCGCGGCTTCCGCATTTTTCTCGCCTGTTTGATTCTCGGGGTCGCGGCGATTGCCGGCATCGGATCGCTGGGCGCGTCGGTCGATGCCGCGATCCGCGCCGATGGCGGCGTCCTGCTCGGCGGTGATGTCGCGGTTCGCGTGCTGTACCGCCCGGCCAGCGCCGAGGAACGGCGCTTCCTCGAACAGAGCGGCACCGTGTCGGAAGTCGCGCTGATGCGGGCGATGGCGCGCTCACTCGATGGTGGCAAACAGAGCCTCGCCGAGCTGAAGGCGGTCGATGCCGCCTACCCGCTCTATGGGACGCTGACGCTCGATCCGGCGATGCCCTTAGCCGACGCGCTGGCCGAACGCGGCGGCGTGTTCGGCGCCGTCGCCGATCCGGCGGTCGCACATCGCCTCGACATCGCCGTTGGCGATAGGCTGCGGATCGGTGAGGCCGTATTCGAATTGCGGGCTTTGATCGCGCACGAGCCCGACGCGACGTTGACGGGGCTCGCGTTCGGCCCGCGCATTACGGTCGCGGCGGCGGCGCTGGCGAAGACGGGGTTGCTGCGGCCGGGCGCGCTGGTCAGTTACGACTATCGGCTGCGCCTCCCGCCCGGCACCGACACAACGGTCTGGAGCGAGACGGCCCGCTCCGCCTTCCCCGATGGCGGCTGGCAGATCCGCACCGCCGACCGCGCCGCGCCGTCATTGCAGCGGCTGCTCGATCGCGTCGCCTTCTTTCTCGACCTCGCCGGCATCACCGCCCTGTTGGTCGGCGGCATCGGCATCGGTAACGCCGTCGCCGGCTATATCGCCAGCAAGACCGCCAGCATCGCGACGCTGAAATGCCTCGGCGCGCCCAACCGCCTGGTCTTCGCCGCGTATCTGGCGCAGGTGCTGGCGTTGGCGCTGGTCGGGATCACCGTCGCCCTGCTGCTCGGGGCGCTCATGCCGGCCGCCGCCGCACCTCTGATATCCGGACTGTTTCCGGTAGCGCCGCGTCTCGGTCTCTATCCGCTGCCGTTGATCGAGGCGGCGCTGGCCGGCCTGCTGGCGACGCTCGCCTTCAGCCTTTGGCCGCTTGCGGCAATCGGCCGGATCGCGCCCGGCGCGCTGTTCCGCGACGCGGCCGCGCCGGCGCGCCGCAGAGCGCCGCTGGCCGCGGTCGCGGCGACCGCACTGGCCGCCGCCGGGCTCGGGGCGCTGATCGTCGTTGCGGCGCCCGACCGCATCGTCGCCCTTTGGTACATCGCCGGCGCGATCGGCGCCTTCGCCTTGTTCCGCGGCGCCGGTCTGCTGATCGTCCGGGCCGCGCAGGCGGCCGCCCACCACCGGTCGATTGCAGCGCGCCCGCTGGTCCGTCTCGCTCTCGCCAATCTGCACCGGCCGGGCTCGCCGACAGCACGGGTGGTGCTATCGCTCGGCATCGGGCTCAGCGTGCTGGCGGCGGCGGCGCTGGTCGAGAGCAACCTCGCCAACGAAATCGACACCCGCCTCGCCGACCGCGCACCGGCCTATTTCTTTATCGATATTCAACCCGACCAGCTCGCCGGGTTCACCGCGCTGGTCGGCGCCGCTCCGGGTGCCAGCTTCCAGCAGGTACCGATGCTGCGCGGCCGCATCACCCGGCTCAACGGCATTCCGGTCGAGTCCGCGCCGGTCGAACCCGAGGCGCGTTGGGCGTTGCGCAGCGACCGCGGCCTGACCTATGCGGGTGAGCCGCCGGCAGGGTCGCGCATCGTCGCCGGCAAGTGGTGGCCGCAGGACTATTCCGGGCCGCCACTGATCTCGTTCGACGCCGAGCTCGCCCGCGGAATGGGCCTCAAGGTCGGCGACACGCTGAGCGTCAACCTGCTCGGCCGCGAGATCACCGCCGAGATCGCGAATCTGCGGCAGATCGAGTGGGCCCGGCTCGGCATCAATTTCGCGATCGTGTTCGCGCCGGGGACGCTCGAAGGGGCGCCGCAGACGCATCTCGCCGCGATCTATCTGCCGCCGGCCGAAGAGGAAAAGGTGGCACGGCAGGTCACTGAACGATTCCCGAGTGTCACCGCGATCCCGGTGCGCGAGGCGCTCGCCGCCGTGACGCAAATCGTCGCCGCAATCGGCACCGCGATCCGGCTGGTGGCCGCGGTCGCGCTGGCCGCCGGGCTCCTGGTCTTGGGCGGCGCGGTCGCCGCCGGCCACCGGCGCCGGGTCTATGATGCGGTCGTGCTGAAGGTGCTCGGCGCCACTCGGCCGATGCTGGCCGGCGCCTTCCTCGCGGAATACGGGCTGCTGGCGCTGGCGACGGCGGCGGTAGCGGCCGGGATCGGCGCCGCCGCGGCCTTCGCCCTCGTCACATGGGCGCTGCACATGGAGTTCGTGTTCTTCGCCGGACCGCTGCTGTGGCTCCTCGGGCTGGCGGTCCCGGCCACCGCCGCCCTCGGCTTCATCGGCACCTGGCGGGCGCTCGGCGCCAAGCCGGCCGCGGTGCTGCGCTACGAATAGGGGCAAAGGTCCGGAACCCCCGGTGTCATTGAAAAAAAACTGCCCTGTGCCAATATCGCTGAGCGAGGAATCATCCTCGGAATCTTTGGAGGGGCTTCAATGGCTCTGGGTTCGCAGCCCCGCTGGACAGTGCGGCCGGCGGCCGGTGCCCAGGTCGACATCGATGTCGGTCTGCGGGACTATATGCTCCGCATCTACAACTACATGGCGTCGGGGCTGGCCCTGACCGGCATCGTCGCCTACGTCTTCGCCAGCTCCGGCTACTACGCGCAGGTCGCGCACACGCCGCTGATCTGGCTGATCATGCTGGCGCCCCTCGGGCTGGTGATGTGGCTCAGCTACGGCATCGGCCGGATGCAGGCGAGCACGGCGCAGATGCTGTTCTGGGTCTATTCCGGCCTGATGGGATTGTCGCTGGCTTCGGTCTTTCTCGTCTTCACCGGCGAGAGCATCGCCCGCGTCTTCTTCATCACCGCCGGCACCTTCGCCGCGATGAGCGTCTACGGCTACACGACACAGCGCGATCTCAGTCAGTTTGGGTCGTTCCTGTTCATGGGGCTGATCGGCATCATCCTCGCCGGTCTAGTCAACATCTTCCTTCAGTCGTCGGCGCTGCAATTCGCGATCTCGGTGATCGGCGTCGTCGTATTCATCGGCTTGACCGCGTACGATACGCAGTCGATCAAAGAGATGTATTTCGAGAACGACGACGGCTCTGTCGCCGCCAAGAAAGCGGTAATGGGTGCGCTGCGTCTCTATCTCGACTTCATCAACCTGTTCATGATGCTGCTGCAGCTAATGGGCGCACGACGCGACTAGAGCGCAAGCACAACGAACTCCTCGCTCGGCCGGGCCCGGGGACCTCCCTGGGTCCGGCCGATTTCGTTTGCGGCGATAGACCTAGGCTGTGTTGACAGCAGCGCGTATGTCGCTAACGTCAATCAATAACGCTGATGAGCCTTGGAAGCGGCAAGAGCGGACAAACCGCTCCCGGTGCTGAGACAATGAGGCCGATATGGGGCAGATCGGGAGCTCCTCCGGCCGTCGGGAGGAGACGCATGATCGATCTGTTGGAAAACCAGAAGAAGCTGACCAGCAATCAGTGGAAGCTGATCTGCACCGCGAATGTCGCGGATCTGCTCGATTTCTTCGATTTCTTCCTGATCGGCTACGTCACCGCGGCGCTGACCAAGGAATGGTCGCTGCCCTATTGGCAGGGCGGGGCGATCCTCCTGGCTTCCGGGCTCGGCGCCGCTCCCGGCGCCTTCATCTGGGGCTGGCTCGGCGACCGCATCGGCCGCCGCACGGTGTTCATCTGGTCGGCCGTGATGATCTCGCTGGCCACGGGGATCATGGTGTTCACCCCCGGCCCGAACGCGATCGTTCCGGGCTGGCTGTTCCTGATGTTCTTCCGCTTCTTTGTCGGGGTCGGCAATGCCGGCATTTTCACGATCGACCTGCCGCTGGTGCAGGAGTTCATGCCGGCCTACAAGCGCGGCTGGGTCAGCGCCCTGATCACGACGCTGCTGCCGGCGGGCAGCATGCTGGCCGGGATCATCGCCTCGTCGCTGCTGCCGCTGATCGGCTGGCGCGGCCTGTTCCTGGTCGGGCTGTCACCGATCGTGCTGGTGTTGATGATCCGTTTCTGGGTGCCGGAATCGCCGCGCTGGCTGATCCGGATGGGCCGCGTCGAGGAGGCGCGCCGCTCGCTGGCTTGGGCGCTGATGATCGACCCCAAGGAGATCGCGCTGCCGGCGACTATTGCCGCCCCGGAGAAGACGCGCTGGCTCGAATTGTTCAACTACCCGAAACTGGTCGCCGCCGGCTGTCTAACCGGCATGACCCAGACCGGCGGCGCCTCGCTGGGGCTATGGGGGGCAACGCTGCTCGTCGTCGTGCTGAACACGAACCCGGCGCATGCCGCCTTCCTGATGATCTTTTACAACCTGGCCGGAATTCTCGGACGGTTCAGCATCACCGCGCTGATCGAGCCGATGGGGCGGCGCGGCTCAGGCACGCTCTATTGCGTGATGGCGGCCCTGCTGATGATCGCCGCCGGCTATATGTACGACGTGTATATCGGCACTTGGTCGCTGTTCTATGTGCTGCTCGTGGCCTCGGGCTTCTTCAGCAGCGCGATCTACACCGTGGTCGGCCCGTACATGTCGGAGATCTGGCCGGCCCGGCTGCGGTCGAGCGGCATGGGCATGAGCTACGGAGTCGGCAATCTGAGCGGCAAGATTCTAGGGCCGCTTGGCCTGGCGCTGATCATGGGCGCGGGCGACATCATCAAGCCGGCGGCGCCGAATTTGGTGATGCTCGGCCCGGCCTTTGTCTACTTCGCCTCCTGGTACGTTCTCGGCATCGTCGGCTTTTGGGTGTTCGGCCCGGAGACGAAGGGCCGCAGCTTGGAGGAGATGGACGAGGAGCTTGGCGCCCGGGCGTCGGCCGCATCACCGGCGCGGGCACCGGCGGTCTAGCTCCGCGCGGAGGCTGGCGACAATTCGATCAGCGGGCGGGGAGCACTCCCCGCCCGCTGTCTTTTATTGTCCGCGGCCCTACAACCTTCGGCAGGTTGACAGCCACGCCGGCGGCGCTAACGTGGCGGGGCGAGGCTCCCGGGTCTTGTCGGTAAAGGAGCGGACCAACCGCTCTCATAGAACCTGGAACAGTGGCGGCCGGTCTAGGGCGGCGCTGCCCTGGGGGCAGATTGTCGCAAGCCTTCTCCGGCTTTCGGGAGGAGGCGGCATGATCGAACTGCTGGAAAACCAGAAAAAGCTGACGATCAACCAATGGAAGATCGCCGGCGCCGCGACGCTCGGCGACATGCTCGATTTTTTCGATTTCTTCCTGATCGGCTTTGTCCTGGCGTTCATCGTCAAGGACTGGAACCTGACTTATGGCCAATCGGGCGCGATCCTGCTCGCATCCGGCGTCAGTGCGCCGTTCGGGTCGCTGTTCTATGGCTGGCTGGCGGATAAAATTGGCCGCCGCACCGCGCTGATTGCCGCCATCCTCAATGTGTCGCTCGCGACCGGCGCGATGGCCCTGACCCCGGAAGGTGCGTGGATCTATCTCGTGTTCTGCCGCTTCATCACCGGCTTCGGCGTGACCGGCCTCTATTCGGTCGACATCACGCTGATGCAGGAATTTTCGCCGGCCAGCAAACGCGGCTGGTTCACCGGGGTGACGACGACGCTGCTGCCGGCCGGGCAATTGCTCGCCGCGCTGCTCGGCGCGTTCGCGGCGCCCTATATCGGCTGGCGCGGGCTGGTCGCGGTCGGGCTGCTACCGGCGCTGCTGTGTCTCTATGTGCGGGCGTTTGTTCCGGAGTCGCCGCATTGGCTGCTGCGCCGCGGCCGGCTCGAGGAGGCGCGCAAATCGCTTGCCTGGGCGCTCCAGATGGATCCGGCGCAGATCCCGCTGCCGGCGGTGGCGCCGGCGATCGAGCACACGCGCTGGATCGAATTGTTCAAATACCCGCGCAGCATCATTGCCGGTTGCCTGGTCGGATTGACGCAGACCGGCGGCGTCGCGCTGGCGCTGTGGCTGGTGACACTGTTGGTGATGGTGCTGAAGATCACCCCGCCCGAGGCCTCCAAACTGGTGATCTGGGTCAGCATCTCGGCGATCGCCGGGCGCTTCTTCTGCTCCTATATTTCCGACGCGTGGGGACGGCGCGTATCGGGAATTGTCACCTGTCTGGTGTCGGCCTTCTTCATGTTCGCCGCCGGCTATTTTCACGACGTGTTCATCGGCGGCGTGTCGCTGTTCTTCGCCTTGATCGTGTGCCAGAGCTTCCTCGGCAGCGGCAACTATACGATCGTCGGCCCGTATATGGGCGAATTGTGGCCGGCGCGGCTGCGCGGCAGCGGCATGGGTCTGGTCTATGGCGTCGGCAATCTCGGCAAGTTCATCGGGCCGGCCGGTCTCGCGTTGATCGCCGGGTCGTCGAATTACGTGAAGCCGCAAGCGACGATCGACGCGTTGATCCCCGGCTTCGCGTACTTCGCCTCCTGGTACGTGCTCGGCGCGCTCGCGTTCTGGCTGATCGCGATCGAAACACGCGGCCGCACGATCGACGAGATCGACGCGACGCTCGATTCCGGAGCGGCAGCGTCGATCAAGGCTGAGGCACAGCCGGTCTAAATCTGTCGGCGCAGACGAGGGTGACAATCCCGGGCGGTTTCCGCCCGGGATTGCTGTCTCAGGTCACGGCCGGTCGATTGGGCGCCACTTCATTTCGGCTCTGCCGGGCAGAGCGGCGGTGCGGCCGTCGCCGCCGCGAATGCCTCGTCGAAGGTGTCGCGCAGCGCCCGATCGACTTCGGCCATCGTCACCCGAATGCCGAGCCGGGCCAGCGAGGTGACCCCGTGCCCCGACAGCTCCGGGGCAATGCCGCAGGGCACGATCCCGCGGAACTGGTCGAGGTCGGGATCGACATTGAGCGCGGCGCCGTGAAAGCTGACCCAGCGGCGCACCCGCACGCCGATCGCGGCGATCTTGTCCTCGCGCCCGCCGGGTCCGGCGCTCCAGACGCCGATCCGTCCGTCGCGCCGCTCGCCCTCGACGCCAAATCGAGCCAGAACGCGGATCATCCACTCCTCGAGCCGCCAGACATGGCAGCGCACATCGCGGCCGCGCCCCGGCGCCGGTCGGTCGAGGTCGAGCATCGCATAGGCGATGCGCTGCCCCGGGCCGTGATAGGTGTACTGGCCGCCGCGGCCGCTGCGATAGACCGGCAGCCGGTCGGGTTCGAGCAGATCCTCGGCGCGGGCGCTGGTCCCGGCGGTGTAGAGCGGCGGATGTTCGAGCAGCCAGACAAGTTCGGGCGCGTGCCCGTCGCGGATCGCCGCGACCCGCGCCTCCATCGCCGCGACGGCGTCGTCATAGGGGACCGGCGCGACGCTGCTGCGCCACTCGATTTCGCCTGTCGCGGCGCCTATATCCTCGGGCATCGTGCTTGCTATGGTACCCCGGATTTGTTAGCAGGCGCACCGTGCGGTCGTGGCGGAATTGGTAGACGCGCAGCGTTGAGGTCGCTGTGGGGGAAACTCCGTGGAAGTTCGAGTCTTCTCGACCGCACCATCAAAACCCATCGGAAACTCGAAGGCCCGCAGAAATCCTGAACTTTTGAAACCCCTCAATGGTCATAGAGGGGGTACAAAATGGCTCAAATGCCGTTTCGACGAAGCACCCGTCGAAGGAAGATATTCGCGATGTCCTAGCGGGGCGCACAAGAACGCCCGCATCGGGCCGAGAATACCGAACTGGCTGCACCGATCTACGGCGGCTCCATCGGCTCGTCGGGCTATCAATGAAATCCCGGTACCGCGGAAGCTTGGATAAAGGCGCCCACTCCGGTCAGAGCCTAACACCCTTCAGTGCACTCATCATGCCGTAAAGGCTCTAAGATGTGAGGCCGGGCGGGATGTAACTGAAGCAAGCCACTACAGATCCACGCACAACAAGAAGCACTCGCTCATCCGGCGAAACCAACCCCGAACGAGGGCTTCTTGGTGTCGCGAAGAGCGAGCGACACCAAGAGCCTGGATTTACGGTTTTACGGTTCGGCTACAATCGAGCGTCACTGCCGCTATTCAGCACTGAACACCGCGATGCACCCAGCGGCACAATCATCGACGAGTTTGCCGTTGGATACGATCGTGTAGGCGTTGTTGCCCGGCAACGGAACGTACACATGATTGCTGACAGAGCTGGCGGCAACCGAATGCACAGTTCCCGAGCCGTGCACGCCAGGCACTGCTACGGTTGGCGGTAGCGTCGGTACGAGCTGCGTCAGGACGTTTGCTCCCGACTTGATCACGCCCAATGTTGGTCCGATCGGATTATTCCCGGCGGTCACATAGTAATTCCCGTCGCCGGAATTGAACCAGACTTCGTCACCGCCACCGACCCCCGGTACTGCTACAGGTGTGCCGCCTTTCGATGGGTTTAAGATAAACGACTGAGGATTTGCATAGGCGGGACAGGTCGCCGGAGCCCCTGCCGCAGTGTTTGGCAGGTTCGGCGAGGGGACCACGGCTTTACACGCGTTACCCTGAGTGTCGAAGACCGTGTTACAGCCAACCAGCAGATCGCCGTTTGGGCCAACGGTTAAGCCGGCCGGCTGGCAGAAGTTGATCGTGTAAAACGCATCGAACTTGCCGAACGGTGTGAAAGCTGCGACCCCGCCCGTCGGGCCGCCACCGCCAGGACCGTCGATCTCAGGGATCGAGACGTAGAAGTGCCGCGTGATCGGCTCCCAGACCGGCTGCTCGGCTCCGTTGGTTGCGGGCAGTCCGATCGACTGATTGTTAAACAGGATTTTCGTTTGGAAGCTTAGATCGCACCTTGCCCCTACGTTGAAGATGGTAGCGAACGGCGGGTCATCCGCGTTGTTGACGACGAACAGCAACTTGTCCGCCGGATCGAATGCCAGTTCATCCGCCCGGAACTGCCCGCCGGTGTTCAGCGAGCTTACGGGTAGGAGAAAGTTGCTGGTGCTGACGGAGACCACACGGCTAGGTCCATCGGTTATGAAGACGCAATTACCCCCGGGCGAGGCGACAACCCCATTGGGACCGGAAGTCGACGTCTTGCCGGTATCCCCCGCAAAGTTGAAGGCGCTTCCGGCGATCTGGGTGTAGAGCGTGTCTGGGGTGCCGGTGAAGCGTCCGGTTGTGTCCACCACGTCGACGGACGCGTTGGATCGATCGCCAAGATAATAGAGCCCGGTCGCCGCATCGAACCAGCTGATATCGAAAGAGTTGATCATGTTCGCGTTGATCGGGATGATCTTGATCAGCCGGAGCGCCGGACTGTTAGCAGCCTCCGCGGGTGTCGGGCTCGCAAACGACAGCGGAAGCGCTGCGACCGCCGCTGCGGCCAGTGATAACCCCCAAGATTTGAAGGCAAAAGCGGAGAAATGAGCTGCGTTTTCGTTCATTTTTCTCTCCTCCCGCGCATGCGCATAGGTTTTTTTTCAGAACGGCAAGAAACCGTTCAGTTGCACGATAGCAGCCTTTCGGGAGGCATCAAGAGGTGTTAGTCGGGTAGAACGTTGAGCGTAACATAGGTTATCGAAGCGCAGCGAGTATGGCTCGAGAGTAGGGTCCAGCAGCGACCTACCTTAAGCTCCTTAAGCTCGAAGATTTTACCGGCTTGCGCCGCCAACACCCGTCCGAGCGATGTACGGAAAAATCAGGAGGCGGCGGCGATGCGTTCAGGGATGCTCCGGCGCCCGCCGCCGCTCCGCTGGCAATGGCGTCCCCTGGCTGCGTGGGAAGGCCGCCTTGCCCGTCTCGTTTTCAGGACAACGGGCGGCGGCCTCCTTTCATCCCACACTATGGCCGAAACCGAGCGCTGAGCCGCAACACCTGAAGCATGTGAGCGCGAAACAGGATCATTTTTCCCCGCACGGCGCTCCGCTGATACCGCAGAAGCAGCAGCGCGAACCGCTCGGGCACGCCGCCGCGCCGGTACGCGATGTCCAGCGCGGTGTGATAAAAGGCGGTTTTGTCAGGTATTTGCTTGCGCTTCCATTGCATGAACGTCGTGTAGACGCGCTCGGCAGCCTCGGCGCGCGATCTACGAGGTCTCGAACGGGTACGCATCAATTCCGCCATCCAGCTTTCCGCGGAAAGAGTCTAGGATTCCAATCTCGGGGTAATGTTCGGAACGTTCGTGCCGCGCATCAACAACAAAATTACCTCTGGCCTCGCGTACGATCGCTATGAATTTCGTAAAAAGCTAAATAATCGCCTGGCGGTTCTGACCGCCATCCTTGACCTCGCCCAGCTCAGTGGATCGTCGGCGGTGGGTCGGCTGACGGCTGGTCTTCCGTTCCGGTGTCGCCGATCAGCCGCGCCTCGCCGTCTTCGAGCGCCCGCTTCAGCACGACCAAACCATGCAGCGGGCATGCCTGGTCGCAGACGAAGCGCGGCTTGCCGTCCGGCCCGATATTGCCGGCACCCTCATTGTTCAGGACCGGCGAACAGGTGCAACCTTCCGCGATCGCTTCGGGGCTGCCGGGGTCGTGATCGAGGATATCACTCACAGCCGGGTCAACGGCGGCCTCAGGAGCTGGTTCATCGGCGGGCGCAGATCGGTACGCCGACACCACCAATCAATCATGCACTGGAGAGCTTGCGTCGACCAGCACTGCTCGATCGGGGCGTTCGGGCTCGGAGCACGGGATTTGCGCCAGAGTTTAGCCGATCGAAATTGACACTCCTCGACACTCGGCGCGATATGCGCGCGGTACGCACTTTATGGAAGGGGGCACGAGATGCCGTCCTATCGCTGCTATTTCCTTGACGAAAGCGACCACATCAGCGGTACCGAAATCATCGATGCCGACGCGCTGACCGCGGCTGTCGAAAAGGCGCGGGCGCTGTTGCGAGACCTGCCCAACCACCGCGCGGTCGAGGTCTGGCAG
The DNA here is from genome assembly GCA_036264235.1 of Allostellaceae bacterium. Lineage (GTDB taxonomy): Bacteria > Pseudomonadota > Alphaproteobacteria > ATCC43930 > CGMCC-115725 > DATARH01. The sequence continues at coordinate 7,935 of DATARH010000306.1, read as the reverse complement.
GGCGACGAGCGGCTCTACGCACCGGCCTCCCCTCGCTGAACCGGCGCTGAGCCGGGCTCGGCGATGCGATCGAGGTGCGGACACGGTGACGCGCGGCGTTCGATGCCCTTAACGCGATCGTAAAAACTGTCCCCTAAGCATGCGGGCTCCTTTTGGCGAATGGACGCCCGCATGCAGTCCAAGACCGCAACGGCCCCCCTAACAGCCGCCTATTCGGCGCAGCTGCTGCTGTGTTTTGCGGCGACGATGTTCCTCGGCGCCGGCCTCCTCTTCGTTGTGCAGCCGATGGTGTCCGGGATGGTCCTCCCGGCGCTCGGCGGGTCGCCCAGCGTCTGGAATACCTGTCTGTGTTTTTTTCAGGCGATCCTGCTAGCCGGCTACGCCTACGCGCATTGGCTGGCAAGCCGGTTCGATGGGCGCGCGCAAGCGATGATCCATGGCACCGTGCTCGGCGTCAGCATGCTGTTCCTGCCGATCGACCTGACGTCGCGGATACCGCCTGCCGATAGCACGCCCGTATGGTGGCTGCTTGGGACCCTCGCCGCGGCGGTCGGGCCGCCATTCTTCGCGGTATCGGCGACCGCGCCGCTGCTGCAGCGTTGGTTCTCGCGGACCGATCACCCAAGCGCCGCCGATCCGTACTTTCTCTATTCGGCCAGCAATGCCGGCAGCCTGTTGGCGCTGCTGGCCTATCCTCTCGTCCTGGCGCCGCTGCTGCCGCTCGCCACGCAAAGCCGATTCTGGTCCTTCGGTATCGCTGCCTTGACCTTCGGGATCGCCGGTTGCTGGATCGTCTCTCACCACCGCGTCGCGGCTGTGGTGGCGGTCGATGATACGGCATCCTCGCCTGCGATCGGCGACCGCCTGCGCTGGATCGGATATTCGTTTCTGCCCTCGGGCCTGCTGCTCGCGGTGACTGCGCACATCACGACGGACCTAGCCGCTGCGCCATTATTCTGGGTCATCCCTCTGGCGATCTATCTGACGACATTCATCATCGCGTTCGGCCGGCGCCCACTGCTGTCGCACGCGGCAATGCTGCGAATGCTGCCGTTTCTGCTGATCATGGTGGTGATCGCGTCGGTCGGTAATTACGGCGTGTGGCGCCTGTTGCCGCATCTCGCCTGTTTCTTCGTCATCGCGATGGTGTGCCACGGAGCGCTCGCGCGTTCGCGGCCGCCGGTCCGCAACCTGACCGAATTTTACCTCTGGGTATCGATCGGCGGCGTGCTGGGCGGCGTATTTAACGCCCTGCTCGCGCCGGCGCTGTTCCCGTCAATCTGGGAATACCCGCTGCTGCTCGCCGCCGCCGCCTTCCTGCCGCGGAATGCTTCCGCGAACGGGCTGCGCATGCCACTCCGCGACATCGCGATCTCGCTTCTGCTGCTGTTCGGGTATGCCGCGCTTTTCCACTGGGATACACAGCCGCGCTGGGCGGTGCTGCTCGCCGTCGGGGGAGGCCTCGTGGCACTGCTGTCGTTCCGCGAGCGCCGCTGGAGCTTTGGCTTTGGCGTCGCGGCCTGCCTGCTCGGACTGCAGTTTCCGGGCGCCGACGTCGCGGCGGAGACCCGCAGCTTTTTCGGAGTCAACCGAGTCCAGACGGTCGCCGGCGGCACGGTGCGGATACTGCGGCACGGCACCACCGTGCACGGCGCCCAGAAGCTTCGGGTCGGCGACGAGCTTCAGATCCTCAGCTACTACGCTCCTGATGGCCCGTTCGGTCGGTTCCTGGCCGCGATGAACGCGCGCGGCCTGTCGCGGGTCGGAGTCATCGGCCTCGGGGTCGGCGAACTGGCCTGCTATGCCACCCCCGGGCAGAGCTGGACAATTCACGAGATCGATCCGGCCGTCGCGATGCTGGCCCGGCGGTACTTTCACTTCCTCGACCGCTGCGGCAACGACCCGCGGATCATCCTCGGCGACGCACGTCTGACGCTGCAATCATTGCCGAACGGCAGCTATGACGCGCTCATCATCGACGCGTTCAACTCCGACAGCATTCCGGTTCATCTGCTGACCCGCGAGGCGTTGGCGCTGTATCAGCGTAAGCTGGCGCCGGATGGAGCCCTGCTGTTCCATGTCAGCAATCTCTATCTCGATCTCGCGCCGGTGATCGCCGCATTGGCGCGGGATACCGGTGCGCCCGCAGTCCAAATGACCTACATGCCGGCCGAGAGCACGATCGAACACGCCGCTTCGCAAGTCGTCGCGGTGGGTCAACCCGGCCACAGCCTCGACTTCCTGACGCCGGCGGCCGGATGGAAGCAGCCGCCGCCCGGCGGCGCATCGGCGCTGTGGACCGACCAGCGCTCCGATATCGTCAGCCGGATGCGGTGGCACTGACCCGACACGCACCTTGCGGCCGGCGCCTCTCGCCAAATCCGCGCCGCTGCGCCATATAGCGGCGATGCAGAATACCCGGCTGACGGCGCTCGACCACGATCTTGGCCCCGAGATCGACCTGTTGCGCAGCAGCGTGCGCGATTTCGCCGAGGACAAGATCGCGCCGATCGCCGCCGAGATCGACCGCGACGACCGTTTCCCGGTCGAGCTGTGGCCGGAGATGGGCGCGCTCGGCCTGCACGGCATCACAGTCGAGGAGGAATACGGCGGCAGCGGCATGGGCTACCTCGCGCATTGCGTCGCGATGGAGGAGGTCAGCCGCGCTTCAGCCTCCGTCGGACTTTCCTACGGCGCCCATTCCAATCTCTGCGTCAACCAGATCCGCCGCAACGGCAACGAAGCGCAGAAAACGAAATACCTGCCGAAGCTGATCTCCGGCGAGCATGTCGGCGCGCTGGCGATGAGCGAGCCCGGCGCCGGTTCCGATGTGGTGTCAATGCGGTTGCGCGCCGACAAGAAGGGCGATCGCTACATCCTCAACGGCAGCAAGATGTGGATCACCAACGGTCACTTCGCCGACACACTGGTGGTCTACGCCAAGACGCGGCCCGATGCCGGCGCCCGCGGCATAACCGCCTTTCTGATCGAGAAGGGGATGCAGGGCTTTCGCCCGGCGCAGAAGCTCGACAAGCTGGGCATGCGCGGCTCGCCGACCTCGGAGCTGGTGTTCGACGATTGCGAGGTGCCGGCGGAGAACGTGCTCGGCGCCGTCGACGAGGGCGTGCGCGTGTTGATGAGCGGCATCGATTTCGAGCGCGCGATCCTCGCGGCCGGCCCACTCGGCATTATGCAGGCCTGCCTCGACGTGGTGGTCCCGTACATCCACGACCGGAAGCAATTCGGCCAGCCGATCGGCGAGTTCCAGCTGATTCAGGGGAAGCTCGCCGACATGTACACCGCGTTCAGTGCCTGCCGCTCCTATGTCTACGCCGTCGCGCGCGCCTGCGACCGCGGTCAGACGACGCGAAAGGACGCCGCCGGCGCGATCCTCTACGCCGCCGAGGCGGCGACGAAGATGGCGCTCGACGCGGTGCAGATTCTCGGCGGTAACGGCTACATCAACGAATTCCCGGCCGGACGCCTGCTGCGCGACGCGAAGCTCTACGAGATCGGCGCGGGCACCTCCGAAATCCGCCGCATGCTGATCGGCCGCGAGATTTTCGCCGAGAGCGCCTGACGGCTCTGATAAGCTTTGCCCGCGGCAAATTGGCGGGATCGAGATGCTTCGCAGCGCCGATGGGTTTAGCGAATGAGACGCTGCGTGCTGTTGTTGGTTGCTGCGGGCGCGCTGCTGTCGCCGATCGCGGTCGATGCGCAGCAACCCGGACAGCCGCTCGTCGGGTTTCTGCACGGCTCGGCGCCGGTCGGGCAGTACCAGACCTATGTCGGCCGCTTTCTGGCGGGGTTGAAGGAAGAGGGTTTCGCGCCGGAGAACAACCTCGCGGTGCAATATCGCTGGGCCGAGGGGCAGTACGACCGGGTGCCGGTCCTTGCCGCCGATTTGCTGAGTTTGCATCCGTCGGTCGTTGTCGTTTACGGCCCGCCCAATGTGGTGCGCGCCGCGATCGACGCGCTCCCGCCGGCTCTGCCGATCGTGTTCGGCACCGGCGGCGACCCGGTTGCTGCCGGCATCGTGCGCAATTTGGGTCGGCCGCCCGGCAACGTTACCGGCACTGCCAACCGCACAAACGCGCTCGACACCAAGCGGCTCGAATTGCTGCGCGATCTCTTGCCGGAATCGGCAGCCTTCGGTCTGATCCTCAACCCAAACAATTCGGATGCGCAGGAGGTGATCAAGGCGGCGCAAGCCGGCGCAGCGACACTCGGCCGGGGTCTTGTCGTCGCCACCGCGACAATGCCGGAGCAGCTCGACGCCGCCTTCGCCGCCGTCGTCGAACAGGGCGCCCGCGGGCTGCTGATGGGCTCTGATACGTTTCTCAACGCCCAGCGCGACCGTATTTTGGCGCTCGCGGCGCGTCACCGGCTGCCGACGATCTATAACGGCCGTCAGTTCGTCGAGAGCGGCGGGTTGGTCAGCTATGGCGCCGACTTTGCCGATACCTATCGGCTGATCGGCACCTATGCCGGCAAAATTCTAAAGGGAGCGAAACCGGCCGACCTGCCGGTGATCGAGCCGACCCGCTTCGAGCTGGTGATCAACCTGAAGACCGCCAAGACGCTGGGTCTGACGATCCCGCAAATGATCCTGGTTCGTGCCGACGAGGTGATCGAGTGAACCGCCGCGATCTCGTAACCCTGTTCGGCATCGCGGTGGCACTGCCGCACCGCGGTTTTGCGCAGCAGAAGCCGCTGCCGGTCATCGGCTATTTCAGCGCCCGTTCTGCCGAGACCGAGACGCCGGTCCGGGCGCCGTTTCTTGCGGCGCTGGAGCAAGCCGGCTTTGTCGCCGGGCGGAATGTCACGATCGAGTACCGCTTTGCCGAAGGACGGCGCGATCGCTTGCCAACCATCGCCGCTGAGCTCGTTGGCCTGCAGCCGGCCGTGCTGGTCGCCACCGAGCATGGCGCGGCACTGGCGGCGAAGGCCGCGACCGCGACGGTTCCGATCGTGTTCACCAGCGGATACGATTCGGTCCAGGCCGGCCTTGTCGAGAGCCTGAACCGGCCCGGCGGCAACGCGACCGGCGTCAACCTGTTCACCAGCGAATTGGGACCGAAGCGTCTGACGCTGCTGCGCGAGCTCCTCGCGGAACCCGGCACGATCGCCGTTCTGATCGATCCCAACTCGCCCTCCGCGCCGGTGCAAATCGAGACCATAGAGGCCGCTGCCCGGGCGATCGGACAGCCGCTTCTGCTGTTGCAGGCCGGCAAATTGGACGAAACGGAGAAGGCCTTCGCGACGATGGCGGAGCGCCGCGTTGCCGGCCTTTTGTATGGCGCATCGACCTCCTTTCAGGTCGTCACCGACCGGCTGGTGGCACTCGCTGCCCGTCACCGGCTTCCCGCTCTCTACGAATGGCGCGAGTTTGTCACCGCTGGCGGATTGATCAGCTACAGCACGAGCCGCACCGAATTCGGCCGCCAGCTCGGCGAGTATGCCGGGCGGATTCTGAAGGGTGCGTCTCCCGCCGACCTGCCGGTGGTGCAATCGGCGCGGTTCGAGTTGGTGATCAATTTGAAAACCGCGAAGACGCTCGGCCTGACAGTGCCGCAATCGATCCTCGCCCGCGCCGACGAGGTGATCGAGTGAGAAGGCGCGACCTTCTCGGCGTGGTGACCGGCGCGGCAATTGCCGTGGCGACCGGCATGCCGGACAGCGGTTGCGCGGCTGAGGACAAAACCTTCCGCGTCGGCATTGCCTCGCTGGTCAATTCTCGCTCAGCGCCGCAATTCCTCGCTTTCGAGGAGCGGCTGCGCCAGCTCGCGACCGCTGCAGGGCGCGACTTGGCGATCGAATTTCGGCTGCTCGATGGCGATGCCGATCGCTTCCCGGCGGCGATGCAGGAGCTGGTGCGCGGCCATCCCGACCTGATCCTTGCGCCGGGCCAGGAAATCGCAGCGAAGGCGGCACGGGCGGCGACGCAAACGATCCCGATTGTCGTGGTCGCGATCGATTACGACCCGGTGGCGCTCGGCTATGTACAAAACCTGGCGCGGCCCGGCGGCAATATTACCGGAGTGTATCTCGACACGATCGAAGTCGCCGCCAAACGCGCGCAGCTGCTGAAGGAGGCGGCGCCCGACATCAAGCGACTGATCGTGTTCTGGGACGCCGTCGGCGCCGACAGCTTCAAGGCGACGGTTCCCGCGGCGCAGACGCTGGGGCTGACGGTCCAATCGGTCGAGCTGCGCAACCCGCCCTACGATTATGAAGCCGCGCTGGTGACCGCGACACCGGCGCCGGGCGACGCGCTGCTGTGCATGGCGTCGCCGTATTTTTTCCATGACGTTCAGCAACTCGACGAGCTGGCCGTGCGACACCGTTTGCCGTCGATGTGCGGCGGGGTGGATTCGGGTGGGTTGATCGCCTATTCGGCGTCGCTCAACGCGATGTTCCGCACTGCGGCCGATTACGCTGGCAAAATCCTGAAAGGCGCCAAGCCCGGCGATCTGCCGATACAGCAGCCGACCAGGTTCAAGCTCGTCGTCAATCTAAAGGTGGCGCAGGCACTCGGTTTGACCGTACCGCAATCGATTTTGGGCCGCGCCGACGAGGTGATCGAATGAGACGACGAGAGGTCTTGGCGCTGCTCGGCACGTTGCCGGTCACATTTCCCATCGTGGGCCAGGCGCAACAGACGCAGAGGCTGCCGCGCATCGGCTATCTGACGTTCGCCACCGGGTCACCGGAGAACCTGGAGGGTGTGACCCAGATCCGGGCCGTCGTCGACGGGCTGCGCGACCTCGGCTGGATCGACGGCCGCAATATCACGATCGATCATCGCTTCACCGGCAGTGGGCGCGAACGCTCCAGCGCCGTCGCCAAAGACCTCGTCGCCGCAAACCCCGAGGTGATCCTCAGCGTCGGCGGGTTGCCCACGGCGGCGGCGTTGGCGGCGACGCAAACGATCCCGATCGTGTTCGCCAGCGTCACCGATCCGGTCGGCGCCGGCTTTGTCACCAGCCTTGCCCATCCCGGCGGCAATGTTACCGGGATCGCCGTCAGCGAGGCGCCAATCGCCGGCAAATGGCTGCAGCTGCTGAAGGAGGTCGCGCCGCAGGTCATGCGGGCGCTGGTGCTGATGCAGGCCGACTCGCCGCCGCAATTGTTGCTGCGCGACAATGTGGCTGCAGCCGCACCTTCATTGCAGGTGACAGTCGCCACGGCCGCGGTTCTCGAGCTTGCCGATTACCAGCGCGAGATCGACGGTTTTGCGCATGAACCTGGCGGCGGTCTGATCGTGCTGCCGAACACGATCGTCGGCTCCCATCGGGAAGCGGTGCAGGCCTTGGCGATGCAACACCGTTTGCCGGCGATTTACAGCAACCCAGTCTTTGCCAAGATTGGCGGGCTTGTTGCCTATGGAGCCGATCCCGGACCGATGCTCCGGCAAGCGGTCGGCTATGTCGACAAAATCCTGCGCGGCGCCAAACCGGGCGATCTGCCGGTCGAGCAGCCGACCCGGTTCGTGCTGGCAGTGAATTTGCGAACCGTGAAAGCGCTCGGGTTGACCGTGCCGCAATCGATCCTGGCGCGCGCCGACGAGATCATCGAATGAGGCTTGCCGGATGAGGTTCACCGAAGAACAGCGCCTGTTGCGCGACACCGCCCGCGAGGTGGCGCAGAACTTGCTGGCGCCGTATGCGGCGGAATGGGACCGAGAATCGCGCTTTCCGAAAGAGGCGCTGGCCGAGCTTGGCCGTCTCGGGTTTATGGGCATGCTGGTCCCGGAGGAGCATGGCGGCGCCGGCGCCGACCATATCGGCTATGCGCTGGCCATCGAGGAGATCGCGGCGGCCGACGGCGCGACCTCGACCATCGTCGCGGTCAATTCGCTGTGCTGCGCCGCGGTCGAGAAATATGCGTCGGCGGAGCAGAAGCGGCGGTTTCTGACACCAATGGCCAAAGGCG
>DATARH010000094.1:0-7176 GCA_036264235.1 Allostellaceae bacterium | reverse complement strand
AGGGGCGGGGAGAAGCCGCTCATGCGACCGGCGCGCCGAGCGTTTCGGTCAATGCGGTCAGGTCCGGCACCTCGGAGAGTTCGTCGAGCGCCGCCGACAGTGCGCCCACCCGCGCCGGCCCACACACCGAGCCGGCGAGGGCCCGGAATTTCGCGTCCAATTCCTCTTCCGTCATCGGCGTTTCGGGATAGCCGCGCGCGATGTCGTTGCGGCGCACAAGCCGTCGTCCGTCACCAGTCCGCACCTCGATCCGCGAGGCGTAGAACTCCGGAAACAGCCGGTCGAGCTCAGGGTCGCTCTCGACCGACACCTTCCGGCACAGTGCCGCCACAGCAGGGTTCGACACCCGCTGGTCGATGAAGATATCCGCGATCTGGAGCCCGCAGTTCACCACCGCGACCGGCAGGATGTACTGCGCGCAATGGCTCTTCAGCGGGTTATCGTCAATGCAGTGGATGCCGTCCTTCGGGAAGAACAGGCGGATTTCGGCGATGTCGGCCGGTGTCAGCTCGTGCTCGCGTACCAGCCCCAGCAGCGCATCGAGCGCCGGGTGCAGGAACGACACGCAGGAATAGGGCTTGATCGCCAGCTCCATGACACCGTCGAACCGCTCGCCGAGCCCTTCGGTCAGACGCTCCGGTGCCGCATTGCGGCTGAACGCGCGAAACACGGTATGGCCGTGATCGAATACCGCCGCCGGCCCGCCGAAGCCGCTCGCGGCCAGAAGCGCCGCAGTGACGCCGTTGCGCGCCGCCATGCCCATCTGGAACGGCCGCGCGTTTTCGGTCGGGTCGCTCTCCCACGCCATCGTCCCTGAGGCCTGACAGGCAGCGAGCCCGAACGCGCGCTCGACCGCGCCTGCGGCGAGCTTCAACAAGAACGCCGCCGCCGCCGCTGCCCCGAAGGCGCCGCAGACGGCCGATGGATGAAAGCCGAGCGCGTATTGCTCGGCCGGTCCGAGCGCGATCGACACCCGGTACTCGACTTCGAGCCCGAGCGCGACCGCGGCGAGGAAGTCGCCCCCGCTTGCGCCGATGCGCTCGCCGACCGCCAGCGCCGTCGGCACCATCACCGCGACCGGGTGCAGAATGCCCTCGGGGTGATGCGGCTCGACATCGCAGGCATAGCCCATCGTGCCGTTGGCCAGCGCCGCCATCACCTCCGATGTCTTGAAGCCGTGCCCGACGACACTGGCGACCGCCGCGCCACCCTGGTCGCGCACAAAATCCGCGATCAGCCGGCCGGTCGAATAGTCCGGGTTGGCGGCGGCCATCAGCGCACCGGCACCGTCCTTCACCACCGTCTGCGTCATCGCCTGCACCGCCGGCGGCAAATTCCGCCGCGAGAAGTCGGCGACGAATTCGCACACCGCTTCCGTCAGCGGGGCGCTCATCGCTCGCGCCAGTCGCGAGCGCCGCTGGCCGGCGGGCCGAAGTCGCGTGGCGCGAGGCCGGAATGAAACCAGGTAACAAAGCTGTAGATGCTGAATACCGGTAGTCTGAGTCGCTCCGACAGTGCGCGGGCGTACGGCACCATGTTGGTGCATTCGAGCAGCACCGCGCCGGTATCGGGATGCGCCCGCACCAGCGCGTCGCTTGCATCGAAAATGTCCTGCTCGGCGGCGGCGGCGTCGAGCCGTTCCTCGTCATTGATGATGACGCGGCTGAACTCGCGCCCGTTGTCGGTGCCGACCACCGGCGTCTTCGGATCGGCGCCGGCGGCGATCAGATGCTCCTCCGTCAGGCTGGTGGCGCTGATCGTGATCACGCCGACCTTTTTCGCGGGCGGCAGCACCCGCTCGATGAACGGGATCTGCATCAGGCTCGATGTCGCGACCGGTACGCCGACATGCGCTGCGATCTGGCGCTGGTACAGCGACAGAAACCCGCAGGTCGTGGTGATGCCGTCGGCCCCGAGCCGCACCAGTTCGGCTGCGGCCGCCAGGAAGTCGTCGAGGAGGCCGCGCGCCTGGTCGCAGACGACGCGCTGCGGCGACGCGCCGGGCACGACCTTGTACAGCACCGGAAACGGCCAGGTCAGCGCGTTGCCCATGTCGCCCGGGATGCGCGGAAACCGCGCCTCCAGCATCAGGATGCCGACCCGCGCGCCGTACAGCGCCTTGCCGCCATGCGCGATGCGCGCTGGCTCTGTCATCACGCGACCCATTCGCTGACCGGGGCGCGGGCCTCGTGCAGCGGCTGGCACACAATGTCGACCAGGGTCGGCTCGCCGGCTTCGATCGCTTGTTTCAGCACGCCGCGTAATTCGGCCGGGTCCTCGACCCGCCAGCTCTTGACGCCGAAAGCGGCGGCGACCGCGGCGTGGTCGGTGCGGTTGAAATCGACCGAGAAATAGCGCTGCTGGAAGCCGACCTTTTGCCCGGCCTTGATCCAGCCGAAGGTCGAATTCGAGATCACCAGCATCGCGACCGGCAATTTGAGGCGGGTGATCGTCTCCAATTCACCGCAGGTGAAGCCGAAACTGCCGTCGCCCATGACCGCGATGGTTTTGCTCGCGGGCCGGCCGATCGCGGCACCGCATGCCGCGCTCATCGCATAGCCGAGCGCGCCATGCGCGCGGTTCGACCACAGTTGCCGGCCCGGATGTGTCACCTGGAAGAAGGCCGAGAGATACGGGCAGGGGGTGCCCGGGTCGGCGACGATCGTCGCATCGTCGGGCGTCACCGCCTGCAATTCGGCGACGACCCGCTCCGGCTTGATCGGCCGCTCGGCGGAGGCGGCGAGCGCGGCGAAGGTGGCGAACTTATCGTCACGCGCCGCCTTGACCCGCGCCGCATCGAGCGTGCCGGCCACTCTCGGGTGGTCGAGCCGGATTAGCGCGTCACGAAGCGCGGCGAGCGCCAGCTTGGCGTCCCCGATCACCGCGACATCGGTCTTGTAGGTGGCGCCGATCACCGCCGGGTCGGCGTCGATGTGAATCACTTTGGTACTTCCGGGGGCCGGGAAGCGCCACCGCTCGGTGGTGACCGAACCGGCTCGGCAGCCGATAAACACGACGAGATCGGCCAGTTCGACAATGGCTCGCGTCGGTATCGTGCCGCCATTGCTGCCGACCACACCGACCGCGAGCCGGTGATGGTCCGAGATGCTGCCATGCCCGCTGACCGTCGTCGCGACCGGTGCGCCGAGCATCTCGGCCACCTCTTCGAGCTCCGGCTCGGCGCGGGCGATTACAACGCCGCCACCGACGATGAGCAGCGGGTTCTTGGCATGCACGAGGAGCTGCGCCGCGTCCTCGATCGCCCCATGATCCGGCCCGAACCGTCGCGACGGGTACTCCCCGAGGCGTGGGTCGCCCCAAACATCGGCCTCGTCGACGGCGCCGCGCTGCACGTCGAACGGCAGCCCGATATGCGCGGCGCCCGGCCGGCCCGATGTCATCTGGGTGAAGGCGGCGCGCAGCGTCTTCGGGATGTCCTCGGCGCGGTCGATGACCCGGTTCCATTTGGTCAGCGGCCGGAACAGCGCATTCTGGTCGAGCTCGGTGAGGGTATAGCGGCCGCGGCCGCCGACCGAGATGTCGGTCGTCACCGCCAGGATCGGGATCGACGATTCATTCGCTTCGACGACCCCCGGCAGGATATAGGTCGCGCCCCCGCCCGACGGGCCTTCGCAGACGCCGACCTTGCCGGTCACCCGGGCATAACCATCGGCCATATAGGCGGCCGAGCGCTCATCGCGGGTCAGGATATGGGTGATGCCGTGGTCGAGCCGATAGAGCGCATCGTAGAGCGGCAGGCTGGTGTCGCCGCACAGCCCGAAGATGTGCTTGACCCCGTGCAGCTGCAGCATGCGCACAAAGGCTTCGGCGCCCGACAATTCGTTCATCGGCATTCCCGGCAGGCTAGCGGAACCGCGGTCACCTTAGCCGCGCCTGACGGGCGAGGCCATAGAGGCTGATCGCGATCCAGAACGCCTCGATCACCACCGATGGCAGGTTCCACTGGACCAGCAGCGAGGCCATGATCAGGCAGGCGCCGACCAGATTGGCGAATGGGAACCACCAATCGTCTGACGGCAGCCGGCCGATCTGGTTGGCGAAATAGGCGGCAACCAGGATGGCGGTGCCGGCGAGCCCCGCCAGGGTAAAGACGTCGAAGACCGCCAACGCTCCCTCCGCTCGGGGTTCGCAGCGGAGCGCGGCATCTCGCGCCCCGGAGCCGCAGCTTGCGGGCGGTCCCGCAGCCTGGCAACCGGGAAGCCTTGCTACCTATTCCGCCGGCGCTTGCACCGCCGCCGGCACCCGACCCTGGCGGCGCCGCGCCGGCACCCCGATTACCGTCACGATCGCCGACAGCACCGCGAACCCGGCGAGCGCATAGAGACCGCCGGCGAAGCTGCCGGTCTGGTCCTTGATCATCCCGACGATCCACGGGGTGATCGTGCCGGCCAGGTTACCGAGCGCGTTGATCCAGGCGATCCCGGCGGCCGCCGCGGTGCCGGTCAGGAACAAGGACGGCATCGGCCAGAACGACGGCTTCATGCCGTAAAACCCAATCGTCGCGATCGACAGGGCCGCGATCGACCACCAGGTGCCGTGCGTCAGCCCGGCCAGCAGCAGCCCAAGCGCCGCGAACAGGCACAGCGCAAAGCAATTCCAGCGCCGCTCGCCCATCTGGTCGGTGACGAAGCCGGCGACAATCATGCCGATCGTGCCGATGATATACGGGATCGCCGCCGCATAGCCCGTCCAGAAATTCGAGAGGCCCAGTTCCTTGACGATTTGCGCCAGGAACATGACGAGGCCGACGCTGCTGGCGGCGATACCGAAATAGATCACCGCCAGCGCGATCACGCGCGGATTGTAGAGCGCCTGCCACATCGAAAACGTGCGCTCGGCCTCGACCTCGCGCTGCTCGCGCTTGAGTTCGGTGGCGAGCCACGCCTTCTCGTCAGCCGCCAGCCAGTCGGCCTTTTCCGGCCGGTCGGTCAGGAAGAACAGGCAGACGAAGCCGAGGATCACCGCCGGCGTCGCCTCGATAAGGAACAGCCATTTCCAGCCGGTGAGGCCGAGAAAACCGTGCAGCTCCATGATGCTGGTCGAGACCGGCGCGCCGAGCGCGATCGAGATCGGGATCGCCGTCATAAAGCCGGCGACGATCCGGCCGCGATGCACCGGTGGGAACCAGTAGGTGAAGAAGAGGATCATGCCCGGGAAGAAGCCGGCCTCGGCGAGGCCGAGCAGGAACCGCACGGTATAGAAACTCCACTCGCCCTGCACGAAGGCGGTCGCGCCCGAGCAAAGACCCCAGGTGATCATGATGCGCGCGATCCACAGCCGCGCGCCGACCTTGTGCAGGATCACATTGCTCGGCACTTCGAGGATGAAATAGCCGAGAAAGAACGCGGTCCCCATGCCGAGGCCGAGCGCGGCTTGGCTCAGGCCGAGATCCTGCCGCATCGTCAGCGCGGCGAAGCCGACATTGACGCGGTCGAGATAGCAGATGAAGTAGAGCAGCCCGGTAAACGGCAGGATGCGCCAGTACACCTTGCGCATCGTGCGCTGCTCGATCGTGCGGTCCATGACTTCCTCCCGGCCGACGCAACACCAACACCGCCGGCACCGGCCGGCGGCGGTTTCACGTTTCCCATACGGAAGCCAAAAGGAGGGGCTCCAGGCCCCTCCTTAACGGTCCCGACGAAGGCCGGGACCCGTGGCTGCTCTGTATACCGGCTTTCGCCGGTATACGCGATGCGGGCTACCGCCCGCTTCGCTAATTCATCAGCCCGTAAAACTTGCCCGCGTTCTCGCAGGTCATCTTGTAGACGACGTCAGCCGGCAGGTCTTTGAACTGGTCTTCGATATACTTTTTCGATTCCGGCCAGACGCCGTCCGGATGCGGGAAATCGGAGCCCCACATCAGGGTCTCGACGCCCATGTCCTCGATCAGCTTGGTGCCGATGCGGTCGTACTGGAAGGTCGCCCTGCACTGGTTGCGCCAGTACTCGCTCGGCATCTTTTTCAGCTTCAGATCCTGGTACTGATCCTTGTACTCGAAATCCATGCGGTCGATCACGTAGGGGATCCAGCCGATGCCGCTTTCGCCGAACACGACGCGGATGTTCGGGAAGCGCTCGAACACCGCCGCGCCCATCAGGTCGGTCAGGATGGTTGCCAGCGTCATCTGGAAACGGACCAGTCCGCTATAGGTCATGCGGCGGGAGATTTCTGGCTCGAGGGTTTTGCGCAATTCCGGGTCGACCGCCGGGAAGGTGTGGAAGTGCAGCGGCAGCTGCGTCTCGTTGACCGCCTCCCAGAGCGGATCCCACATCGGGTGCCACATCGCCGTCATGTGCCATGAACAGCTGAGCTCGACCCCTTTCATCCCCTTCTTCGCGACGCGTCGCACTTCGCGCGCGGCGCCCTCGATATTGTTGTAGGGCAGGCAGGCAAGCCCGATCATCCGGTCGGGATAGTAGCTGCAGAAACTATGCAGGAAGTCGTTGTAGATGCGCAGCATCTCGTCGGCGACTTCCGGGTCCTTCGTCTTGGCGCAGGCGGCCAGGATGCCGTAGATGACCTCGGCGTCGACGCCGTCCTTGTCCATGTCCTTGACCCGGAGATGCGGGTCGCCCGGGCGGCGCATGCCCTTTTCGAAGTAATCGCTGTAGAGGCCGGCCTCGGCCATCTTGTCGGCACGCAATTGCTTGCCCTTGACCCAAGGCGTTCCGGTTGCGCCGACACCGCCGCACTGCCCGTAATTGGCGCCGTTCTTGTCGGTCCAGACCTCGGTGCCGTCCGGCTTCTTCTCGACATACGGCATCTGATCGCGCAGCTTGCTCGACGCGTTCGAGGTGAACAGGTCGGGCGGCAGCCAAAGCATGTCGAGATGGCAGTCTGCCGAGATACGTTGGTACCGCATCGCCAAAACCTCCCTTTGAGCCATCGATGGGCGCCGTATCAGGTGAAAACCTGAACGATGTTCCACTTTATCGCAGGTCCGGGCGGATTTCCTAGCGCCGAAGCTGCCCGAAATTGCCGGGGCCGGCATGCGGCCGGCATCGCCTCGCGCCCTCAGGGAAGTCGCGGTAGGACCTCGTCGGTCAGCAAGGCGAAGCTCTCATAGCTGAGCGGCGCCGCCAGCAGGTAGTCGAGGCCAGTCTCGTCCCGCAGCCGCAGGATGTCGTCGAGCACCTTGTCCGGCGTGCCGTGCAG
>DATARH010000070.1:0-6853 GCA_036264235.1 Allostellaceae bacterium | reverse complement strand
TGCCCGCATCAAGCAGGTGCATCCTTATACCGTGCCGGAAATCGTCGCCCTGCCCTTCGCGGCGGGCTTTGGCGGCTATTTCCAGTGGATCGACGCGATGACGGGCTGATGGCGACTCCGGCTGGATTTGAACCAGCGACCACCCGCTTAGAAGGCGGGTGCTCTATCCAGCTGAGCTACGGGGTCGGTGCCCAAACCCACCAGTTAAACGTGGAGCCGGTCGTAGCGGAAATTGTCGGCGTAGCTTTTCTGTTTTTCGGTGCGCGGCTGCGGCGCGATCACGCTGTAATCGAGGCCGCGTTTCTCGGCAAAGGAGATCGCCTCTTCGAGGGTGGCGAAATGCAGCCGCACCTCGTTCAGCGTGTCGTGCGCGCTCGACCAGCCCATCAGCGGGTCCGGTTCGCGCCGACTCGCCTGCTCGTATTCGAGCACCCATTGCTTGGTGTTGCGCCGGCCCGACTGCATCGCCGTCTTGGCCGGCTTGAAGATGCGTACCGCCGTCATATCCCGATCGCCCTCCCCGTCGCACACTGTGCCGCTGCGCCGCCGAGCCGCAGGGTGCGGTGGTCGGGGCGAGAGGATTCGAACCTCCGACATCCTGCTCCCAAAGCAGGCGCTCTACCAGGCTGAGCCACGCCCCGCAGCCCGCAACTTGCGCGGTATTTAATCTAGCCGGCCGGCGCCAGCAACCGCGGCGAGCGTTCAGCGGGCGTGGCAAGCATGATCGGAGGCTGGCAGCACCTGGCGTTGCAGCAATTCGAAGACGCAGCCGAGCAGTTCGTTTCGGAAGGTCGCGGTGATGACCGCGGCAATAGGTCGGGCCGCGCTCGACGCATCACCCTTGTTGCCCAGGCTCTGCGCCAGAAAACGACGACGGCGCCAGCAATGGCGCCGCCGACTATCACTATGTACCGTTTCACCCCGGCGATGGCCCGCCGCGAGGCGGCGCGCCGCCTGCCGGCCGCGCCGGCCTGCCGCTATGCGGCACGTCGCGGCGGGCTCTGCCGATCCGATGCTCGCCGCCGCGGCTCCGAGGCCGGCTCGAACTCGTCTTCGCTGGCCGGGATGGCTTCGCTGTCGCCGCCCATATCCATCAGCCGGCGCAATTGATCGCGGCCGCGCGACAGGCGCGAACGCACGGTGCCGACCGGCACGCCAAGAATGTCGGCGACCTCCTCGTACCGCATGCCTTCGAGGCCGACCAGCAGGATCACCTGACGCTGTTCCTGCGGCAGCTTGGCGATCGCGGCTTCGAGATCGCGCAGTTGCAGCACGGCGGTCGCGTTCGATTGCACCGTCAGCACCGGCGCCATGTCCTCGACCGGCACGCTGATGCCCTCACGGACCGAGCGGCGGACGTCGTTGACATGCTGGTTGTGCAGGATCGTGAAAAGCCAGGCGCGGAGATCGGTGCCGGGCTGCCATAGATGCTGCTTGGCGATGGCGCGCGTCAGGCAGCTTTGGACGAGGTCGTCGGCGCGTGAGACATCGCGAGTCAAGGCTCGCGCATAGCGCCGCAAGCGTGGGATTTCGATCTCAAGCAAACGAGCGAAGTCGCTCATATATATACCCTCAGGCCTTGTTGTCCGTCTCGCCACGAAACGGGTCGGCGATTGATCTGGGATATAAGGGGGCGATGTAACCCGGTGATGTATCGGCGATATCGCCGAGGTAAATAACTGTAATTTTGTGCCGGGCGATTGCATCCGGCCGGTCAACGCTCCGCCTTTTGTAACGGGCGAGCGGCGCCGAACGCCGGCCCACCGCGATTGACCGGCCCGCCGGCGCTCCTTATGTTCCGCGCCGCCAAGAGAGCCCGTAGCTCAGCCGGTAGAGCAACTGACTTTTAATCAGTAGGTCTCGGGTTCGAATCCCGACGGGCTCACCAAAACACCTTCCGTTTACGCGAGGAGGCTCTCTCCACGGCAGATAGTCGGGAGAGGGCCCTTCTTGTTACAGCGCCTTCAGCATCGCCTCGGCGCTGGAGACATCGAACTGGCCAGCCTTCTCGATATTGATCGCCTTGACGGTGCCGTCCTCGACCAGCATCGAGTAACGCTGCGAGCGGACGCCGAGGCCGCCCTTGGTCAGATCGAGCTCGAGCCCCATCGCCTTGGTAAAGTCGCCGCTGCCGTCGGCCAGCATCATGACCTTGTCGCCGCAGTTCTGGTCTTTGCCCCAGGCGCCCATCACAAAGGCGTCGTTGACCGACACGCAGGCGATCGTGTCGACGCCGCGGGTCTTGATGTCGGAAGCGCGCTCGATATAGCCGGGCAGGTGCCGCTGTGAGCAGGTCGGGGTGAACGCGCCCGGCACCGCGAACAGCGCGACCTTCTTGCCGCGGAACAATTCGTCGCTGGTGATCTCCTTCGGACCCTCGGGGCTGAGATACTTGAAGGTCGCCTGCGGGACCTTGTCGCCGACATTGATTGTCATCGCCAACTCCTGATCGAAAGATAGGCCTGTGGGATGGGTTCCGGCCGGCGCGCGGGGGAGGCCGACCTTAACTTCGCGGGCGACGGATAGCATAGGCTCGCGCCGGCCGCAAACGGCACCGCTGTGTCATCGAAATGTCGTCGCCGCTCGCGTTTTTCGCCCGTCGCTGCCGAAACGACCGTATGCTCGAGCGCGGAATTGATGCGGCAGACCGCCGTTGGCAGCGCGAGAACAAGTGTGGGCGCGGTGCCCGATGGAGCGCAGTGGAGATCCATGATGCAATCGCTTGCCGGCCAGCTTTTGGTGGCGATGCCGCAGATGACGGACCCTCGCTTCGCCCGGTCGGTCGTTTATCTATGCGCGCATAGCGAGGAAGCCGGCGCAATGGGGCTCGTGATCAACAAGCTCCTCGCCTCCCTGACAATGGACGAGCTGTTCACCCATCTGAACCTGGAGTCGAGCCGTCTCAACCAGCCCCGACCGGTGCATTTCGGCGGTCCGGTAGACCCCGGCCGCGGCTTCGTGCTGCACAGCACCGATTATCACGAGGAAGCGACGCTGAGCGTCGGCGATTTCGGGGTGACTGCAACGCTCGACATCCTGCGCGCCATCGGCAAGGGCGAAGGACCACGCCAGAACCTGCTGGCCCTCGGTTACGCCGGCTGGGCGCCCGGTCAGCTCGATGCCGAGATTCAGGCCAATGGCTGGCTTTCGGTCGATGCCGATAGCGACCTCGTCTTCGGCAGCGATCTCGATGGCAAGTGGGAGCAGGCGCTGAAGAAGCTCGGGGTCAGCCCGTCGATGCTGTCGACCGACGCCGGGCATGCCTGAACAAAATGCGGCGGCACCTCCGTGCCGCCTTCTGCGCCACCCCGCTCCCCCACCTGGCCGCCCAGTCAGCATATTCTCGTGGGTGTCCGGGTGGGGGAGTGGGCCGGTGCCGCAAGCTTGCGCGGAGCGCGAGCGCACTTCTGGAAATCAGCTCTTCCAGACCTCGCGTAGGATCGCGAACAGCAGGTGGTCCTGCCACTTGCCGTCGATTTGCAGGTAGCGGCGGGCATAGCCTTCCTGCTCAAAGCCGGTGCGCAGCAACACGGCCCGACTGCCGTCATTGTGCGGCAGGCATGCCGCTTCGATCCGGTGCAGGCGCAGTCGGTTGAAGGCGAAATCGAGGACCAGCGGCAGCGCCGCGCTCATCATGCCGCGGCGGGCAAAGGGCTGGCCTATCCAGTAGCCGAGGCTGGCGGTCTCGGCGACACCGCGGCGGATGTTCGACAGCCCGATGCCGCCGGCGAGCCGCTCGTCGGCGCGGAACACAAAAAAGTTGTAGCCCTGGTCGGTGCGCCAATCCTCGGCGTAGCGGGTCAGGCGGGCGCGAAACGAGGCGCGGCTCAGCGCATCGGGCGGCCAGCTCGGCTCCCATGGCGTCAGGAAATCGCGCGAACGCGCCCGCAGGCTCGCCCAATCTTCGTAGTCGCCGCGCTCGGGCGGGCGCAGGAACACCTTGTCGCAGAGCAGCCGGAACGGCTCCGCCCGCGGCAGAAACAACAGCGGAAAGGCCTTGCGTTGCGGCGCCATCGTCAGTTCGGGGCGCCGAGCCGGCGGGTCAGCCGGTCGAACGCCTCGAGCCGGCCGACCGGCCCGAGCGCCGCAAGCGTCGGCGGCCCGGCGCGCCAGCCGGCGACGACACGGGCGATCGCCGCGTCGTCGACGGCATCGACGCGGCGCACGAGGTCGGCCGGATCGAACGGCGTGCCATGGATCAACAGATGCTGCGCCATCTGCTCGCAGCGGGCCGAGGTGCTTTCCAGCGACATCAAAAGCCCGGCCTTCATCTGCGCCTTGGCGCGGGCCAGCTCGACCGGCGCGAAGCCTTGGTCGAGCCGCGCGGTTTCCTCGCACAGCACCGGCACGAGCTCGGCCGCCTCCTCCTCGCCGGTGCCGGCATAAATGCCGAACAACCCGCCGTCGCGATAGCCATGCGCGAAGGAGTGTATCGCATAAACGAGGCCGCGCTGCTCGCGCACCTCCTGGAACAATCGCGATGACATGCCGCCGCCGAACGCGGTCGACAGCACCATCGCCGCATAATAATCCGGATCGCCGAGCGGCAGGCCCGGAAAACCCAGCACCAGATGCAGCTGCTCGAGGTCGCGGCCCTGGCGAAAATCGCCGCCGACATAGCGCGCCGGCTCGGTTTTAATCACGCGCTCGCGCGGCAGCTCGGACAGCAGCTTCTCGGCCAGCTCGACGATGCGGTCATGCTCCATATTGCCGGCGGCCGACAGCACCATCCGCTCGGCGCCGTAATGATCGCGCAGATAGGTGACGACCGCTTCGCGCGGCAGCCGGCGGATCACCTCCGGGCTGCCGAGCACCGGCCGGCCCATTGCCTGGTCCGGGAAGGCGCGTTCCTGGAAATTGTCGAAGATGATGTCGTCGGGCGTGTCGTTGGCCTGACCGATCTCCTGCAGGATCACCGTGCGCTCACGTTCGAGCTCGGCCGGGTCGAAGCTCGAATTCAGCAGGATGTCGGACAGGATATCGAGCGCGAGCGGCATGTCCTCTTTCAGCACCTTGGCGTAATAGGCGGTGCTTTCGCGCGAGGTGTAGGCGTTGAGGTGACCGCCGACCGCCTCGATCTCCTCGGCGATCGCGCGGGCGCTGCGCCGCTCGGTGCCTTTGAACGCCATGTGTTCGAGGAAGTGCGCGACGCCGTTCACGTCCGGCGTCTCGTGGCGGGTCCCGACATCGACCCAGATGCCGAGCGAGACCGTATCGACCGTCTCGATGCGGTCGGTCGCGACCCGCAGCCCGTTCGGCAGCGTCGTAACCTGCGCGCTCATGCAGCCCTCACGGTACGCCGCGCATGAGCGCGCAGGAAGCGCGCGACCGCACCGGCATCGTTGGGCAGAACGGTGATCCGCTCCCGCCGCTCCATCAGATCGCCGACCGCTGGCGGCAGCGCCGGGCGAATGCCGGTGGCGCGCTCGACGGCGTCGGGAAATTTGGCGGGGTGAGCGCAGGCAAGCGCGACCATCGGTCCGCCGCTGTCATTTTGGTCTCGCTCGGCGGCTGCGAGCTCGGCGCGGGCCGCCGCGATGCCGACCGCGCTGTGCGGGTCGATCAAATGACCGGTGCGGGCATAGGTCTCGCCGATCGTGCGCAGCGTCGCGGCGTCGTCGACGCTGTGGCCGCTGAACAGCCCGCGCGCCCGGCGCCAGGCCTGCGCATCTTTGGGCAAGGCGCGGTCGCGGCGGAACGCCTGCACCGCCTCACTGACGGCGGCGCCGTTGCGGCCCTTCAGCTCGAACAGCAACCGCTCGAAATTGCTCGCGACCTGGATATCCATGCTCGGGCTGAGGCTCGGGGTGACTTCCCCGATCGACATGTCGTCGGCGGCAAGATAGCGGGCGAGAGTGTCGTTGGTATTGGTGCCGATCACCAGCCGCTCGATCGGCACGCCGATCGCCCGGGCGAGGTGGCCGGCATAGACATTGCCGAAATTGCCGGTCGGCACGCTGAACGACACCGCCCGGCCATTACGGCCAGGCGCCGCGCCGAGCGCGATTGCGGCGGCGACGTAATAGACGATCTGCGCTGCGATCCGGGCGAAGTTGATCGAATTGACCGCCGACAAATTGAGGTCGCGGCGCAGGGACAGATCAGCGAATAGCGCTTTCACCAGGTCCTGGCAGTCGTCGAAGGTGCCCTCGACCGCCAGCGCATGCGCGTTCGCCGCGTCGACGGTCGTCATCTGCCGGCGCTGCACCTCGGAGACGCGGTTGTGCGGGTACAGAATAAAGATGTCGAGCGCGGCGCGATCGCCGCAGGCGGCAATCGCCGCCGAGCCGGTGTCGCCCGACGTGGCGCCGACGATCGTCACCCGCTCGGCGCGGCGGGCCAGGACCGCGTCGAACATCAGCCCAACCAGCTGCAGGGCCAGATCCTTGAAGGCGAGGGTCGGGCCGTGGAACAGCTCCAGGAGCCACAGCCGCTGGTCCAATTGGACGAGCGGCGCCACCGCCGCGTGGCGGAAGCCGGAATAGGCGGTCGTGGCAAGCTGCCGCAATTCGTCGGCGGCAAAGGCGCCGCCGGCGAACAATTCCACAATCCGTGCGCAGAGCTCGGCATAGGGCAGTCCGACCAGGCCGCGCAGCGCCGCGGCATCGAGGATCGGCAGGGTTTCGGGCACAAACAACCCGCCATCCTCCGCCAGGCCGGCGAGCAGGATGTCCTCGAAAGAGTGGGTGGCCGGCTGCGGCCGGCCGTCTCGGGTGCTCAAGTACCGCACGGGCCAAACCTATTGATCGAGGGCCGTGTCCGCAACCCGCTCCCGCCCGAGCCCCTCTCTCGCATCGCGGGAGAGGGAGGGGCCCGCCGCGAAGCGGTGGGAGGGTGCGGGCTTCACCGCTTC
>DATARH010000301.1:0-11994 GCA_036264235.1 Allostellaceae bacterium | reverse complement strand
ACCAGCGTGAACAGCGCCGCGACGAGCATCACCGCGGCGACCGGCACATCCCACCACACGATGAACGCGAAGATCGCGATCGGCGTCAGGGCCGCGACGCAGACCTGCGGCAGGTATTGCCCGAAAAAGCTCTGCAGCTGCTCGACGCCGTCGACGACCGACAGCATGACGCCGCCGGTGCGCTCGCCGGCGAACCAGGCCGGCCCGAGCTCGGCGATCTTGTCGTAGAGCCGGCCGCGCAACTCCTCCTGGACCCGGCCGGCGGTGCCATGCGCGATGACCGTGCGCAGGTGGTCGAATAGCCCGCGCAGCAGCACCACGGCGGCGACCGCGCCGGCCAGCGCCGCGACTTCGCTGCCGCCGGTCCCGGTGAAGACCCGCGCCAGCAGAACACCGAGCAGCGCGACGCGGGCGATGCCGAAACCCGACGCGGCGAGGCCGAGCAGGATCGAGGCGGCGATCCGGCCGCGCAGCCCCTTGGTCAGCTGCCAGAGGCGCCAGTCGAAATACATCAGCGAACTTTCGCTTCCGAATTGGCGGCGCGGTCGGCGTCCCTCAGCGTACGGGGGTCCTCGACATCGACCGTCAAGTGCTCGGTCGGGCGCGGCGTCGCGGTGACGATACTGACGCCATTCGGCGCGTGGAACCGATGCCAGGTGTTCTGCGGCACCACGATGGTTGTCCCGGCGGTCACCTCGTGCGATTCGAGACCGTTCGCGGTCATCAGATGCAGGGTGCACGAGCCATCGACGATCTGGACGAGTTCGTCACCATTCGGGTGCCGCTCCCAGGCGGCGTTACCGGAAAACTTGGCGCTGTAGAGATTGCCGTCGCGGTAGGGCGCGAGCGTCACGAATGCGCCGGTGGCCTTGCGCTCGGCTTCGGTCGATTCCGGCCGGCGCCCCCGCATCATCGGCATTTTCGCGAGCGTGCCTTTCAGATCGAGGATCGTGGTCATCGGCATCTCCGTTTGGATCGGCGTGACGCTACACGCCTCTTATCTCGACAGCAGCATAGCGATATGTTTTGATTTCAGTTATCGATAAAACTGATATCTGGCGATACAGGATCGTATCATGGTTCCGCTCGACGAGGCGCCGGTTGTTGGCGCGGAATTCCGCCGCGGCCCAGAAGCGCAGCGGGCACCGGTCAACGGTGCGGGCAGCATGGGCAGCAACATGGATTGGGACGACGTCCGCGTGTTTCTCGCGGTCGCCCGGCATGGCTCGCTGCGCGCCGCGGGCCGCGCCCTAGGCCTGAGCCAACCCACGATCGGCCGCCGGCTGGCGGCGTTCGAGACGACTTTCGGCGGGCCGACCCTGTTCGACCGTTTGCCGGAAGGGCTGCGGCTGAACGCCGCCGGCGAGCAGCTGATCGCGGCGGCGGAGAGTGTCGAGCGTGCCGCGTTGATGCTGGAGCGCCGCCGCGCCGCGGCCTCGCCCGCGCTGAGCGGCACGGTGCGGGTCTCGGTCGGCGAGTGGGCCGCCGGGTTTCTGGCGCGCTGCCTGTCGGGTCCCGGCACGCCTCTTCCCTCCGGCATCACGTTGGAGCTGGTCGAATCGCGCCAGACGGCGAACCTTGCGCGCCGTGAAGCCGACCTCGCGGTACGACACCACCCGCCCGAAAGCGGCGATCTCTACGTCGCCAAGGTCGGGACGTTTGGCTGCGCAGTGTACCGCCGCCGCGGCACTGACGGCGCTGCCTGGGTCACCTACACCGAGGAGCAGGCGCATTATGCGACGGCCCAATGGGTGCAGCGACAGATCGATCGGGCCGACGGTATCGTCGCGCTGCGCGCCTCGAATATGGCGATGCAGCTGGCAGCGATCCGGGCGGGCAGCGGGCGAGGGGTGCTGCCTTGCTTTGTCGGCGACAACGACCCCCTGTTGGAGCGACTGACGCTGCCGGTGCCCGAGATCGCCGCGCATTATTCGGTGATCGTGCACCGCGACCTACGACGCGCCGCCTGCGTCCGTGCGGTGATCGATTGGGTCAAGGCGGTGTTCGCGGAGCGGCGCGAATCCCTCGCGGGCGTTCGCTCGGAGATGGAAGCAATCGGATGATGAACCGGGTTCTGATCACCGGCGCCGGCGGCGGCATCGGCCGCGCACTGCGCGAGACGCTGCGCGGCGTCTATCCGGCGCTGCGGCTGTCGGATCGGACGACGCTGGCGCCGGCCCGGGATGGAGAAGAGGTGATGGACCGGCTCGACATCGCCGAGATGGCGGCGGTCGAGACGCTGGTCGCCGGCTGCGACGGCATCGTCCATCTCGGCGGTATTTCCGGCGAGAACAGCTGGGAGAACATCCTGCACGGCAACATCATCGGCCTCTATAACGTGTTCGAGGCGGCGCGCCGAGCCGGGGTCAAGCGAATCGTGATGGCGACCTCGAACCATGCGGTCGGCTTCTATCCGCGCGCCCAGACGATCGACCACAAGGTGGTGCCGCGGCCCGACAGCCGCTACGGCGTGTCGAAGGCGTTTTCCGAGGCGCTCGCCAGCCTCTATGCCGACAAGCACGACATCGGCTTTTTGTGCACCCGGATCGGCAATTTCGGCGAGAAGCCGATCGACAGCCGGCGGCTGGCGATCTGGGTCAGCCCGCGCGACTACACCCAGTTGGTGCGGATCGGGCTCGAACACCCGGATATCCGCTTCGAGATCGTCTACGGCGTCTCAGGCAACAAGCGATCCTGGTACGACAATTCCAACGCCTACCGGCTCGGCTACAAGCCGCAGGACGATTCCGAGCCCTATGCCGCCGAGATCCTGGCGCGCGAGGCAAATCAGCCGAAGGACCCGATCGCCGAGCGCTACCAGGGCGGCACCTTCTGCGCAGAGGAATACGACGCGCCGATGCCGCCGGAATGATCCCGGACCGCGGCCGTGCCGGCCGCATGCGGGCGAGACGCCCGCGGTCCAAGACTACAGCACCTTGAGCACGTTCTCCGGCGGGCGGCCGAGCGCGGCCTTGCCGCCGGAGACGACGATCGGTCGCTCGACGATGATCGGGTGCTTCGCCATCGCGGCGATCAGCTGGTCCTCCGATAATTTGTTCGGATCGATCCCGGCCTCGGCCGCTTCCTTCTTACGGATCAGCGTCGCGGCCGGCAGCTTCAACTGCCCGAGCAGCGCCTTCAGCTGCGCCGCGTTATAGGGCGTTTTCAGATATTCGACGATCTCCGGCTCGACCCCTTTCTCGCGCAGCAGCGCCAGCGTCTTGCGCGAGGTGTTGCAGCGCGGGTTGTGGTAGATGCGCACCGGCATGGCGGTCTCCAGATCGATTAACGGTACACGCGCGCCTCGCCGGCGGCGCTCGGCGCTGCTACTTGCCCCGCTTTTTCTTTACCGAATCTCGCCGGGTTTCCAAAGCCGCAACCTTGGCCACGGTCTGTTTCGCGCTCTGCGTCGTCTTATCCAGATGGTGCGCCAGCGACCGTAAGGAGTGGTCGGTCACATTGATCTCGCGGAACAGACGCAGCACGTCACGGCGGAGGTTCTCGATCTTCTCGGCGGGCGTCATTTCCTCCCACTTTTCCTTCTCGACCGGCGCGATCTCCTCCCAGTTTTCGTTCTCCACCGGCGTCATCTCGTGCAGATTCTCAGCCATAGCGACCCCCTCCGGCGGGAGCCTCGCCAGCGAATTGGAATTGCGTCCGCACCGGCTCCTACAGGGTCCCGCGGACGTAGAGCGGTGGGGCTGGGCAAAACCCGACCCCTGCGGTCCCATCTATCACGCGATTGTGTCAGTACCGCGTGAACGGGGCGCCGGCTGTCGGTGCGTTGCATCTCGGCCCAGAGCGGATGACCAGGATTCAGGCCCAGCGCGGACCTGCTAGCACCCGCTGGCGCCCGGGTGCGTGGCGCGCTAATGAACTGCCGATGCGCCTCGATGATGAAGAAAAAGCGATGCTTGCCGGCGAGAGGGGCGAGCCCAGGCGCTGGGCGATCTCGCACCAGATCGAGGTCGGCGACTTTTTCGACGCCGCCGATTTCGCGCCGGTGACGCATGCCCATGTGATGGCCGACACCGAGTCGCTCGGCGAGGCCGGCGTGTCGTTCCTGGAGAGCCTCGCCGGTGCGCCGCAACTGGAGCGGCGGGTGCGGGTGCCGACCTTGACCGATCCGCGCGGGCTCGATCCGGCCGTATACAAACGGCTCGGGCAATCGGAGGCGATGCGCGAGATCGAGAGCCGGGCGATCGCCGCGTTCCGCGCCTTCGGCGTGCTGATGACCGACACCTGCATCAACTACCAGACGATCCTGCCGCCGACCCGCGGCGAGCATCTGGCGATGGGCGACACCGGCGTCGTGATCTATTCCAACAGCGTGTTCGGCGCGCGCAGCAATTTCGAGGGCGGGCCGTCGGCGCTCGCCGCGGGACTGACCGGACGCACGCCGCGCTACGGCTATCACCTCGACGAATTCCGGCGCGCAACGCGGCGCTTTCGCCTCGATGCGACACCGCGCGATCTCAGCGAATGGGGTGCGCTCGGTGGCATTGTCGGGCGGGCTTGCGGCAGCTATTGGGAAGTGCCGCTGATCGAAAATGTCACCGGGCCGCCCGGCTCCGACGCGCTGAAGCATTTCGGCGCGGCGATGGCGAGCTACGGCTCGACGGCGCTGTTCCATATGCCGGGCGTCACCGCCGAGGACGCGGAATTTACCGGGTCGGTTCCGGAAACGGTGCGCATCGGCCGCGCCGACATCGACGCGTTTATCGATTCGTATGGCGCAACGGGTGATAAGGTCGATGTCGTCGTGTTCGCCGCGCAGCAACTGTCGCTGATCGAAATGGAAGCGGTTGCCGACGCGCTTGCCGGCCGGAGCGTGCATCCGCAGACGACGCTGCTGGTCACGACCTCGCCGGAGATCAAATACGCGTCCGACCGCATGGGGCTGACGGCGCGGATGGAAGCGACGGGAGCGGTCGTTGCCGCCGGCATCTGCTTTTATCAAAGCTATGCCGGCGAACTGGCCGAGGCGAACGGCTGGAAGCGGCTGCTGACCAACTCGGCGAAGCTGGTCAACATCATCGGCGGCTACGGCTACCGGCCAACCTTGGCGAGCCTCGAACGCTGTGTCGACTCGGCGGTCGCCGGGCGGGTCGTCTGATGCCGCTTGTCCTCCATTGTCACAAGGGCGTCGGCCCGACCGTCACCGGCACCGCGCTCGTCGCGAAGGACAATTTCAGCGCCCGCTACGACCTCGACCGCAAGTCGGGCGCCTTCTCGCGGCCGAGCCACGCGCTTGCCGGACAGCGCTATAACGGTGTCATCCTCGTGCTCGACCAGGCGAAGGGCGGCGTCGCGACCGCCTGGATGCTGCGCGAGATGAAGGAACGTGGGATCGTGCCGCTGGCACTGATCTTCAACCGTGTCAACCCGATCCTGGCACAGGGCGCCGCCTTCGGCGCAGTGACAATGGTCGACCGGTTCGATGGCGATGTGACCGACCTGATCCGCACCGGCGACGAGCTGCGCATCGAACCGGCCGCCGGGCAGGTGACAATCCTCAACCGATGACCGATCTCCGCATCGCCGCCGGCCCGTTCACCTTCACCGCGCGTTTCGAGCGGACGGCCGCGCCGCAAACCTGCGCCCGTTTCGAGAGCCTGTTGCCGTATCGCGAGCGCATCATCCATGTGCGCTGGAGCGGCGAGGCCTGCTGGATCCCGCTCGGCGATTTCGACTTCGGCGTCGGTTACGAGAACGCGACGAGCTATCCGGCGCCGGGTCAAATTCTTCTGTACCCCGGCGGGATCAGCGAGACCGAGATCCTGCTCGCCTACGGCGCATGCCGCTTCGCGAGCAAGACCGGGCAGCTCGCCGGGAATCACTTCCTGACGATTGTGGACGGGCTCGACAGACTGCGGCTGCTCGGCGAGATGACCTTGCAGCGGGGCGCGCAGGAGATCGCGTTCGAGCGGGTCTAAGGGTCGCGACCGCTGCGGTCAGTCGCTCTCGTCACGCGGCGGATGCGGCTTTTGCTTTTCGGTGCTTTGCGCGGTCAGATCTGGCTTTGCCGTCGTCGCAAAGAACTCGGTGAAGCGGCGCTGAAACAAAGCGGCGACCGCCTGTCGGTCCTCGCGCTTCCAATCGATTGCGGTGTCACTGCGGTTGGCCAGCAGGTCGGCCATGACCTGAACATTCGCCTCCCGCGAATAATGTAGGCCGTCATAGGTTTCTTTTGGCGATTTGCTGAGCGTCGTCTGCGACGGCGGCGAAAAGTCGAGGAACTCGTCATAACTTTGCGCGATATCGGCGACCGCGGCGAGGTAGGCGTCGAACCCGCCGGTCAGGCTGAACGCGGCCATGCGCCAGGCCGATTCGAGCGGGATAAAGCCGATCGCCCGCGCCGCCGGAAATTTCGCGCGCAGCTGCCGGTACAGCGCGCCGCGCTCGGCATGCACATCGTTCGGCGGCGGTGTCGGTGCGACGGTCGGGGCGGGGTTGTAGTACCGCTTCTTGCTCCGCACCTCGAGGCGGGCCCGGAACTCCGGGTCGTAATAGCGATGGTGCGGCGCATCCCCGCGCAGGGTGCGGATCGAAAAATCCATCGCATCGAGCGTCAGGTAGGAAGCAAGGATCGAAGGTACGGCGTCGCCGGTGCGAATGAAATCGGGCATATCGGGCGGCAGGGGCGGCCCGATCAGGTCGGTCCGCTTGATCTCGACGATGATCAATTTCGGGGCAAAACCGCGCTGCCGCAGGTAATCCGCCAGCAGCAAGTGCTCGCTCACCTGCCCATCGGAGATCGCCAGATTGTAGCAGCGGTACCCCTTGGCCTGGTCCTCCGGCAGCAACGTTGCGCGTGATGTACCGAAGATCACGCAGTCGTAATCCTGCAGCCGCGGCAGCAGCCGGACCATCTTCGACAGCCGCTCATTGAACGGATAATTGATCCCGCTGACAACATTGCCGCGCAGATACCACAGCGGGTCGATGAGGCAGTTCAGCACAAAGCAGCCGAACACGACGAGGCCGGCGCTGGCTATGACGCCGAGGATGAAGCTGCGCAGCCGCCGCCGCGATCGCGCCATCAGCCGCCGCTCGCCGTCAGAATTTGAAGTACAGGAACTCGCTGACGTGGCCGAGGCTGAGAACCGCGACCGCGGCCAGCACCCCGACCAGCGCGGCCCCGGCGATATTCGGCTGCCATTCCAGCAATGGCGCCATGACCGGGATTCGGGCGAGCAGCGGCAGATCGCGCTGTCGCTCGGCGACACCGTAATTGAACGCCGGATGCCAGCGGGCCAGCAGCTGTTGCGTATTCGGCGCGAACCACATGAACAGGATCCAGAAAACCAGCCACGGCACCATGGCAAACTGCTCGAGCGAGATCGGTTCGCTGCCGAACCGGATGCCGATCCAAGCGAGTGCCTCCCCGAATAGACCGAGACTATCGTGCCATGTCGCCGGCAGGTTGACCATGCCGCCAAGCATCTGAAAGGCGGCTTGCGTCGAAGGGGCGCGATAGAACACCAGCACCAGCGTCAGGCCGAAAAAGGTCACCAACCGGGCGATTGTGCGCGACCACCAGCGGTCGATCGGCTGCCAAACCAGCCGCCAGGCGTGGTTGCCGATCATCGCCCCGCCCTGCAGCGTTCCCCACAGCACGTAGTGCCAGGCCGCGCCGTGCCACAGGCCGGAGATCGCCATCGTCGCCAGCAGGTTCAGATAGAGCCGCGCGGTGCCTTTGCGGCTGCCGCCGAGCGGGATGTACACGTAGTCGCGCAGGAACCGCGACAGCGTCATGTGCCAACGGCGCCAGAAATCGACGATGTTCAGCCCGCGATAGGGCGAATTGAAGTTGAGCGGCAGTTGGATGCCAAACAGGCGGGCGGCGCCGAGCGCCATCTCGGAGTAGCCGCAGAAGTCGAAATAGAGCTGAAACTTGAAGGCCAGCGCGCTCTGCCAGGCCAGATAGAAATCGACGCTCTCGCCGGCGGCCGCGGCGTCGAACCCGGCGGGCACATAATGCGCGAAGCCGTCGGCGAGAACGACCTTCTTGAACAGGCCGATCACAAAAATCGTCAGCCCGACAAAGAAGTTGCTCGGCTTGATCGCGAAGGCCCAGGGTCCCTTGGTCTGGGAAAAAATCTCCGAATGATGGGTGATCGGCCCCGCCAGCAGCTGCGGAAAGAACATCGCGAAGAAGCTGTATTCGAGAAAGTCGTGCTGGGTGACCTTGCCGCGGCTGCTGTCGACCAGATAGGCGATCTTCTGGAACGTGAAGAACGAGATGCCGAGCGGCAGCACGATGTTCTGCAGCAACAGGTTCGCGTGCAGCACCTGGTTGGCGGTTTCGATAAAGAAGTCGGTGTATTTGAAATAGCCGAGGACCGCGACATCGGCGACGATGCCGAGGGTCAGCAGCAGCTTTACCCGGTCGTCCCGGCCCGCCAGGCGCTGCCGCGAAATGGCTTGCGCGACAAAAAAGTTGAAGGCGGCGAGCCCGCCAAGCAGTGGCACGTAGATCGGGTTCCACCAGCCGTAAAAAACCAGCGAGGCGGCCACCAGCCAGACCAAAACGGCGCGCGGCCCGATGAACTGGCGCAGCAAAATGTAGCCGAGCACCGTCGCCGGCAGAAACACGCCGAGAAAAATCGGGGAATTGAAGAGCACGCTTGTTTATGCCTGCTGTATTTTGTTTTCAGAAGCGAAGATTTGTAAGGTCGGCTATGCAAATTGTAAGCTTGGCTATGCATTCTGCATCGCCGGTCGACCGATGTGGCCCCGGCTCGCCAATAGCGAATGCGGCAGTGCGTCGCTCCCCCTCCTATTAAACAATCCGGTCCGGCGCTACATTTGCGGTAGAGCAACCCGGCAGGCGCCTACCGCGGTCAGGAGACATCCGATGTC
Organism: Allostellaceae bacterium; assembly: GCA_036264235.1. Classification (GTDB taxonomy): domain Bacteria; phylum Pseudomonadota; class Alphaproteobacteria; order ATCC43930; family CGMCC-115725; genus DATARH01. The sequence goes on along the minus strand of DATARH010000301.1, from coordinate 3,129 downwards.
GACGATGTATCGGTACACATTGCCGGTCGAGCAGACCGAGTGGAAGTTCGAGGGCAACACCGAGGCCTGCTTTCGCTGGGAATACGACGATGGCCGCGACGGCCTGCTGCAGCTCTATGAGAAGGGCAAGCGGCAGCAATGGAACGCGGCCGAGCGGATCGACTGGTCGCAGGACCTCGACCCAGAGAACCCGATGCTGCTCGACGACCGGACCATCGCGATCTACGGCACCGATATCTGGAACAAGATGACCAAAAAGGAGCAGGCGCGGGTTCGGCACCATCTGCAGGCCTCGCAGATCTCGCAATTCATGCATGGCGAGCAGGGGGCGCTGATCGCGACGGCCCAGATCGTCCAGAGCGTCCCGAACATCGACGCCAAATTCTATGCCGCGACGCAGGTCATGGATGAGGCGCGGCACGTCGAGGCCTATTCGCGCCTGCTGCACGAGAAATTCGAGCTTGCCTACCCGATCACCCCCGGTTTGAAGGCGCTGCTCGAAAACGGCCTCAGCGACCGCCGCTGGGACATGACCTATCTGACGATGCAGATATTGATCGAGGGCCTCGCCTTGGCCGCGTTCCAGCGCATCCGCGACCAGTCGAAAAACCCGCTCGCCGCGGCGGTCAACGCCTATGTGATGCAGGACGAGGCGCGGCACGTCGCCTTCGGTCGGCTGGCGCTGCGTGACTACTATCCGCAGCTCAGCGATGCCGAGCGCAAGGAGCGCGAGGATTTCGTTGTCGAAGCGTGCTGGCACATGCGCGACCGCTTCAACTCGCTGGAGGTCTGGCAGCGCCTCGGCCTGCCGGCCGACGAGTGCATCCGGATCGTCGATGAATCGGAACCGATGAAGGTGTTCCGCAGCCGCATCTTCAGCCGCATCGTGCCGACCGTGCGCGATATCGGGCTGTGGGGGAATGGCGTGCAGGAGGCCTTCGCAGCGATGGGGGCAATCGAATTCGCCGATGTCGATGCCGCGGCCCTGCTCGAAAACGACGCCCGGGTCGCCGACGAATTCGACGCCAAGGGCCGGCTGCAAGACGCCGCCGCAGCGGCGGAGTAGCGGTTCCGGGCTCTCAATTGTCCGCGAGAGCTTCGGTGCCAGGCTTTCTCCGCCGTCGCAGCGCGGCTAAATCTTGGTCGTCGCGTTAGCGGAGAAAAGTGCATGCCCGGCTTTACCACCCGGCCCGAGATCCGCGGCACCTTCGGGGTCGTCGCCACCACGCATTGGCTCGCGTCGTCGGTCGGGATGAGCGTCCTCGAACGGGGCGGCAACGCGTTCGACGCGGCGGTTGCCGCCGGGCTGACCCTGCAGGTTGTCGAGCCGCATCTGAACGGGCCGCTTGGCGAGGCGCCGATCCTCGTCTGGGACCAGAAGAAGCGCGAGGCCCGGATGATCTGCGGCCAGGGGGTGGCGCCGCAGGCGGCGACGATCGACCGGTTCAAGAGCCTCGGCCTCGATCTGATCCCCGGCACCGGGCTGCTCGCCGCCGCGGTACCCGCCGCCTTCGACGCCTGGATGCGGCTGCTGCGCGACTGGGGGACGATGTCGTTGTCGGAGCTGATCGCGCCGGCGCTCGGCTATGCCGAGCGCGGTTATCCGCTGGTGCCGCGCATCCGCGAGACGATCGGCACCGTGGCCGAGCTGTTTCGCCGCGAATGGCCGAGCTCCGCAGCGGTCTATCTGCCCGGCGGCAATCTGCCGGAAGCCGGCAAGTTGTTCCGCAACAAGGCGCTGGGGGCGACCTACCGCCGCGTCCTCGGCGAGGCGGAAGGGGGCAGCCGCGAGCAGGTCATCGACCGAGCCCGCGGCGCCTGGTACCGCGGTTTCGTCGCCGAGGCGATCGACCAATTCTGCCGCACGCAGAAGGTGCTCGACGCCTCCGGGCGGCGGCATTCGGGGCTCCTGACCGCTGACGACATGGCGCGCTGGCAGGCGCCGGTCGAGGCGCCGCTGTCCTATGATTACCGCGGCTACACCGTGCTGAAGGGTGGGCCCTGGAGCCAGGGCCCGGTGCTGTTGCAACAACTCGCCCTGCTGCAAGGCCTCGACCTCGATGGCACCGACCCGACCGGCCCCGAATTCGTCCACACCGTCATCGAGTGCGCCAAGCTGGCCTATGCCGACCGCGAGGCCTGGTACGGCGACCCCGATTTCGTCGATGTGCCGATGGCGACCCTGCTGAGCCCCGCCTACAACGACGAGCGCCGCAAATTGATCGGCGAGCGCGCCTCGGTCGAACTGCAGCCCGGCCGGCCGGACTGGCGCGAGCCCTATGTGCTGGTCGGCGGCCTCGATGGATCGGCAGGACCCGGCGTCGGCGAACCCACGGTTGGCGGCTTGGGCGAGCCGACGACCAGCCCACTCGGCATGGTCGCCGGCGACACCTGCCATCTCGATATCATCGACCGCTGGGGCAACATGGTGTCGGCGACGCCGAGCGGCGGCTGGCTGCAATCCTCGCCGGTGATCCCGGAGCTCGGCTTCTGCCTCGGCACCCGCATGCAGATCGCCTGGCTCGACGACAAGGCGCAATCCAGCCTCGCGCCGGGCAAGCGGCCGCGCAGCACGCTGTCCCCCGGCCTTGCGCTGAAGGACGGCGAGCCGTACATGGCGTTTGGCACGCCGGGCGGCGACGGCCAGGATCAGTGGTCGCTGCAATTGTTCCTGCACCATGTCCATCACGGCATGAACCTGCAGGAAGCGATCGACTGCCCCGAATTCAGCACCCAGCATTTCCCGAGCTCGTTCTACCCGCGCGCCGCCGAGCCCGGATCGCTGACCCTCGAAGGCCGCATGCCCGAGGCGACGCGGCGTGAGCTCACCGCGCGCGGTCACCGCGTGCAGGTCGGCGAGATCTGGTCGGGCGGCCGGCTGACCGCCTGCGCCCGCGAAACGACAGCCGATGGCGTTGTGCTCAAGGCCGGCGCGAACCCGCGCGGCATGCAGACCTACGCCGTCGGACGTTAGTGCCGCTTCTTTCAGTCGAGAGCCTGCGGGTCGAGTTCGCGACCGATACCGGCCCCCTCACGGCCGTGGATGGCATCGATCTCGCGATCGAGCGCGGCCGCACCCTGGCGCTGGTCGGTGAGTCCGGCTGCGGCAAAAGCATGACGGCGCTGGCG
>DATARH010000316.1:0-21146 GCA_036264235.1 Allostellaceae bacterium | reverse complement strand
GTCGGCGCCGGCGCCCGGAAATTCTCGAACAGCCAGGCCGCCAAAATCCCGCCGATCACCCCGATCGGGATGTTCAGATAGAAGATCCAGCGCCACGAGGCGTAGCTCGTCAGAAACCCGCCGATGACCGGTCCCACCATCGGGCCGATCATCGCCGGGATCGTCATCCAGTTCATCGCCGAGACCAGGCTGCTGCGCGGGAAGCTCCGCAGCAGAATAAGCCGGCCGACCGGGGTCATCATTGCGCCACCGAAGCCCTGGATCACCCGCATCGCGATAAGCATCGGCAGGTTGGTCGCCAGCCCGCACAGCGCCGAACCGGCGGCAAAGATCAGCACCGCGGCACAGAACACGCGACGCGCGCCGTAGCGGTCGGCGATCCAGCCGCTGACCGGGATAAAGACGGCCAGACTCAGCAGGTATGTCGTGATCACCAGATTGAGCCGCAGCGGACTCTCGCCGAGGCTCCTGGCCATCGCCGGGATCGACACCGCGATCATCGTCGAGTCGAGCCCCTCCATGAAGAAGGCGCAGCCGACGATCAGCGGGATCGCAATGCGCAGCCGCGGCTCGCTCGTCGTTCGAAGGGCAGGCGCGGCCTCGTTCACTGCATTCCCGGGAACACTGTCCGTTCGGCTATGATAGGGACAATGGCGGGACAGCGGCGAACGATTGTCGGGGATCGCAAGGACGAGCCGGCGCCCCCGGTGATCATCGACGCCGCGCTGCTCGAGAGATGGGCGCTCGCCTATCTCGAACGCTTCGCCAGCTCGGCTGAGAATTTGCGCCGGGTGCTGTTGCGGAAGGCCCGACGGCGGGTTGGCCCCGACCAGAATTTATCGCCTGAAACCAGGCAGGATATTGATGGCCTCCTTGCGCGCTATTGCACCACCGGGCTGATCGACGACGCTGCCTATGCCGCCGGCCGTGCCCGCGCGCGATTGCGCCGCGGCCAATCGCTGCGCACGATCCGCGCCGCGCTAGCGGCCAAGGGTGTCGGCGCCGAGGACGCCGCGGCAGCGATCGGCGCGCTGTCCGAAACGACGCCCGACCCGGAACTCGCTGCCGCCTGCGCCTTTGCCCGCCGGCGCCGGCTCGGCCCCTATCGACGGGATGACTCCGGGGACAGCGACAGGCTGCGCGAGCTCGCCGCCTTCGCCCGTGCCGGCTTCAGCCGCCGGGCCGCCACCGCGGTGCTCGCCTGTGCCGATGAAAACGCAATCCAGGAATTGTTGGAGACGCAGAGCTAACTCTCTGTGTCTACGATATAATCACGAAATTACAATTTTTCGCTTGACAAAACCGGATTATTGTGGTATACGAGGCGCACAATGACCGAGTTGGGATTGCCGATTCAACCCCGCTGCCGCATCAGTTCCGCCACCCCCGCCGACTCGCTGTCGCCGCGTGCCTCCAGCGCCGCAACGATGCGCGGCCGGTCGCCGGCCGGGCGGTTCTGGCTCAGCTTGAACTTGCCTTCGAGGCGGCTGACCGCGATTTCGAACCCGACAATGCCGTTCAGCATCGAGGCGACATAAGGGTCCGGCAGGTCGTCCATCCGCCACGGCTTCGCCTCGCGGGCTTCGTGGCGTTCGCTGAGCCGGCGCAGCAGGCCGCGCAGCCATAGGGGATCGTCGATCGGGCGCGCCGCGCCATAGGCGTGCACCGTCGCGTAGTTCCAGGTCGGCACCGCCGGTCCGGCTTCGTACCAGCCGGGGGAGATATAGGCGTGCGGCCCGGTGAAGATCGCCAGCGCCTCGCCCTGCCCCAGTTCGGCGACCTGCGGGTTCGCCCGGGCGATGTGTCCCTGCAGGTAAACCGTCCCGCCGCGTCGCTCGACGAGAAACGGGATCTGGCTGGCGATCAGGCCCCCGGCCCCATTCGTCACCAGCAGGCCGAAATCGTACCGCTCGATATGGGCAAGCAGCACCTCGGGCCGGGTCTCGGTGAAATGCGGCGGCAGGTACACCATCGCGGTCTCAGATCCAGTGCTCGAAAACCAGACTGCCGAGCAGCCCGACGCCGGAGAGAACCAATATCCCGCCGGAACCGCGGTTGATCCACACCAGATGATTGCGCCGGAACGACAGCCGCAGCAAGCCGGCGCCGGCGGTAAGTCCGGCCCACCACAGCAGCGAACCCAGCCAGACGCCGAGCACTAGGATCGCGGCGCTCCCCAGCGTCGCCTGCTGTCCGGTAAAGCCGATGCTGGCGAAGATCGCCAGAAACGCGAGGATCGTGATCGGATTGGTAATCGTCAGCGCGAAGGTCGAGGCGAAATCGGCGACCAGGCCCTCGGGGTCGCGCTGCGACTGCGTGCCGGCCAGCGGATCGTGGAAGAACGCCGAGATGCCGATATACAGCAGGAAGGCGGCGCCGGCGATGCGCAGCCAATCCTGGTAGTCGAACAGCCAGTCGGAAATCACGGTCAGGCCGAACCCGGCGATGATGCCGAACATCGCGTCGGCGGTGGCCGCCCCCATTCCCGACACAAAGCCGGCGAGGCGGCCATGCAGGATCGTGCGGCGGATGCACAACACCCCGACCGGGCCGACCGGGATGGCGATGACGATGCCGACCAGCATGCCCTTCAGCAGAAGCCAGATCAGCATCCGTGCGCCAATTTGTTCTGAATTGCGCGGCAGTCTCCGGGAAGGCCCCAGCCGGCGCAACCCGAAATGCCGCGCGGTGGACGCGGCGCGAAATCGGGTTATCGTTTCCGCCGCTGGCCAAGTCAGGAGGATTGCCGATGTCGAGCGATGACAGCGAGGGCGCATACCGGTTCGAATTTGCCGGCCTCGACGGCGGCAAACTGCCGCTCGCCGACTGGCGCGGCAAGCCGGTGTTGGTCGTCAACACCGCGTCCTATTGCGGCTACACCCCGCAATACCGCGATCTCGAAGCGCTGTGGCAGCAGTACCGCGACAAGGGCCTCGTCGTGCTCGGGGTCCCATCCAACGATTTCGGCGAGCAGGAGCCCGGCACGGCGGCCGAGATCAAACAGTTCTGCGAATCGCGCTACGCGGTCGACTTTCCGCTGACCGAGAAATACCGGGTCGTCGGCGGCGGCGCCCACCCGTTCTACCGCTGGATCGCCGAGACGCTCGGCGAGGGCGCGGCGCCGCGCTGGAATTTCCACAAATACCTGATCGGCCCCAACGGCCAGCTCGCCGGCGCCTGGCCGTCTTCGGTCAAGCCGACCGACAAGGCGATCACCAGCGAGATCGAGGGCATGCTCGGGTCCTAGCCCTGGTAGGGCGGGTGAAGCGGAGCGAAACCCGCCAAATCCGGCCGCGGCAACGGCGGGTTACGCTGCGCTTCACCCGCCCTACTTGTCCCGGCCGCCCACGTCTTCAAGGCGTGGATGGCCGGGAGACGCCCGGGCATGTGGATCCCAATTTAGACCGGCTAAAGCGTGGCGGTGATGCCGATGGCGTCGCGTTCCGGCAGATTGCCGACGCTGCCGACCACGGCGACCGCCAGCATCTCCTGCCGGCCGCGGATCGCGACCTCCTCCCAGCGGAACAGGTCGCGGTCGAGGCCGGCGCGGGCGACGACCTCCTCCGAGACGACGAGCTCGGCATCGTATTGCTTGCCGAGGCTTTCGAGGCGGCTGGCGATGTTCACCGCATCGCCGATCGCGGTCATCGAGATGGCGCCGCCGTAGCCCATCTCGCCGACGATCGCCGGTCCGGCATGGATCGCGATCGCGATCCGCAGCGGCTCGGATAATTCGCTGCGCAGCGACTCGTTGAGTTCGGCGAGGCGCTGCGCGATCAGGCGCGCGGCCCGCAGCGCGTTGCGGCAGGCAGCCTCGACCTCGCCCTCGACGCCGAACAGCGCCATGACGCCGTCACCGATGAACTTGTCGACCTGGCCGCCTGCCGCCTCGATCGCATGCCCCATCGCCGCGAAATAGCGGTTGAGGATGAACACGACATCGTAGGGCAACTGCCCTTCGGCCAGCGCTGTGAAGCCGCGGATATCGACGAACATGATCGCGACCTCGTGCTCGCGGCCTTGCGCCAGATCGACCCGCCGTGCCCCGTCGGCGGCCTGGGCGAAGGGCGGCAGCAGCGGCGTGACCTCCACTGGCACACCGGGCCGCAGCTGGCAGGCGAGCCGCACGCTGGGCGGTGCCCCGATGCGCCGCAGCACCCGGTATTCTGCCTCGTCCGGCGGACCGAGCCCAGGCCGTGTGGCACGCACCCGCACCCGGCAGGTCGAGCAGCGCCCGCGACCGCCGCAGACCGAGGCGTGCGGGATGCGCGCCAGCCGGCTCGCTTCGAGCACGCTGGTGCCGGGCACCACCTCGATGAAGCGTCCGTCGGGGTAGGCGATGCGCACCAGCCCGCGGCGGCGACGCAGCCAGCGCCGGATGCCGCGCGCCAGCAGCACGGCGGCAATCATTCCGGCGAAAAACCACTGCAAGGCGGCGATGATCCGGTCGAGGGCTGCCGCGGTCTCCGGGTTCGGCAGCCGCATATGGGCGAAGGCGGTGGCGGTCCATCCGGGCTCGGCGGCCAGCACCGCGATCTGCCGGCCGGTCTCGACGGCGCCGAGCAGCGCCAGGACCGGGAACAGCACCGCTATGGCCAGGGCACCCGGCTGTAGCCGCCCGAACCAGGGCCGCACCCGCAGCCAGAAATAGAGGCCAAGCATTGCGTGCCACCAGGCGACGACCAGCACCGTGAGCTGCACGTAGCCGCTTTCCGGCGTACGCACGAACAGCGCCCACAGCACGAAGCGGTAGTAATTGGCGTCGAGGCCGAAAAAACTGGCGCCGATCCGGTTGGCGACGGCATGCCGGGCCAGCAGGATCGGGATCGCGAAACCCAGCACCAGTTGCAGCAACTCCGAGGCGCGCAGACGCAAGGTGCGCCGCTGCCACAGCGCCGACAGCGCCAGCCCGTAATGTACCAGGAAGGCGCCGTAGAGCAGCGTCAGCATCGGGTATTGCGACCAGAGCGCGGTCACCCCGCGCAGCACCCATTCCATCGCGTCGAGCGAGACGAGGCCGAGCGCATGATTGGTAAGGTGCATCGTCACATAGGCGAGCATCACGAGGCCTGAGCCGAGGCGCAGTCGCCGGATCATCGTCTGCCCCATTGCGCTCTAACCGTTGCTGTGATCATTCCGGTCTCGAACGGCCGAGGCCAGCGCCCGAGCCACACAATCGGGCGCCGCTGCGCGGTTGCGTCGCGGTGCCTATACCGGCGGCAACAGGCAAAAGAACCGGCAACAGGGAGCGGCAATGCTCGATATACGCAACCTCGTCAAACATTTCGGCCCGCTGGTCGCGGTCGACGGGGTCTCCTTCACCGTGCCGCGCGGCGAGGTCCTGGGCTTTCTCGGGCCGAACGGCGCCGGCAAATCGACGACGATGAAAATGATCGCCGGCTTTGTCGCGCCGACCGCCGGCACCGCGGTGGTCTGCGGCAATGACATTCTGGAGCAGCCGCTCGCGGCGAAGCGGCATCTCGGCTATCTGCCCGAGGGCGCGCCGGCCTATCCCGACATGGCGGTCGCCGATTTCCTCGGCTTTGTCGCGGCGATCCGCGGGTTGCGCGGCGCCGAGCGCAAATCCGCACTCGCCCGCATTATCGAGATGATGCGGATCGGCGAGGTGCTGGACCAGCCGATCGAGACACTGTCGAAAGGGTTCCAGCGCCGCGTCGGGGTGGCGCAGGCGCTGCTGCACGACCCGCCGGTCCTGATCCTCGACGAGCCGACCGATGGTCTCGACCCGAACCAGAAGCATGAGATGCGCTCGATCATCCATACGATGCAGCCGGACAAGGCAATCGTGATCTCGACCCACCTGCTCGAGGAGGTCGAGGCGGTGTGCAGCCGCGCGATCATCATCGCCCGCGGCCGCATCCTGGCCGATGGCGCGCCCTCGGAACTGGCGGCGCGCTCGCCCCGTCACAACGCCGCCCGGCTCACGGTCACCGCCGCGGCCGAGGCGCGGATCCGGGCGGAGCTGGCGCGACTCCCCGGCGTCGCATCGGTCGAGAAGGTCGATGCGAGCGACGCGACGGCGCTGCTCGTCTATCCGCGCGACCAACGGCCGATCGCCGCCGAGATTGCCGAATTCGTTCGCGAACAGGGCCCCGGCGTCACCGAATGGCACGTCGAGCAGGGCCGGCTCGAGGACGTCTTCCGCGCCATCACCACGCCTGCCGCCGAGCCCGCCGAAGCCGAACCCGTCCGCGCCGCCGCCTAGAGCCATGCGCAACACCGCCATCATCTTCCGCCGCGAGCTCTCGGGCTATTTCGCGACCCCGCTCGCCTATGTGTTTATCGTGATCTTTCTCGTGCTCGCCGGGGTGTTGACCTTTTTTGTCGGCAATTTCTTCGAGCGCGGTCAGGCCGACCTACAATCGTTCTTCTCGTTCCACCCGTGGCTCTACCTGGTGCTGATCCCGGCCCTGTCGATGCGGCTCTGGGCCGAGGAACGGCGCAGCGGCACGATCGAGTTGTTTCTGACCCTGCCGATCCGCCTTTCCGAGGCCGTCCTCGGCAAGTTCCTCGCCGCCTGGTGCTTCGCCGGGATCGCGCTGGCGCTGACCTTTCCGTTCTGGATCACCGTCAACGTGCTCGGCGAGCCCGATAATGGCGTGATCCTCGCCAGCTACATCGGCAGCTGGCTGATGGCCGGCGCCATCCTGGCGGTCGGCGCGACCTTGTCGGCGCTGACGAAGAACCAAGTCATCGCCTTTGTCATTACCGCGGCCGCAGCCTTCGTGCTGACCGTCGCCGGTTCGCCGGTGGTGCTCGAGCTGGTGCGCGGCTGGGCGCCGGAGGGGCTGATCCGCGCCGTCGCGACGGCGAGCCTGTTCCACCATTTCACCACGATCACCCGCGGCGTGCTCGATCTGCGCGACATCGTGTACTTCGTCTCGATCATCGCTGCGTTCCTTGCCGCCAACGCGCTGCTGATCGATTTGAAAAAGGCCGATTGACGCGATGTCGCGGCTCTTCGCATCCCGCCGGGCACTGTCGATCGCCGCGCTGATCTGCATCGGCGTCGTCCTCGTCGCGGTCAATGTGATCGCCGCCCAATTTAGCGCTGCGCGCATCGACCTGACCCGCGACCGGCTCTACACGCTGTCGCGCGGCACCCGCGCGACGCTGGCCAAGATCGACGAGCCGGTCACGTTGCGGCTTTATTATTCCATCGGGCTCGGCGACGCGCTGCCGAGCTACGCCGTTTATTACCGGCGGGTCCGCGAGCTGCTCGACCAGTATGTCGTCGCCGCGGACGGCAAGCTGCGACTCGAAACCTACAACCCGCTGCCGTTCTCCGATGTCGAGGACCGCGCCGTCGCGCTGGGCCTGCAAGGCGCGCCGCTCGATACCGGCGGTGAGCAGGTCTATTTCGGTCTCGCCGGCACCAACTCGACCGACGACCGCCAAGTCATCCCGTTCTTTGCCAGCGAGCGCGAGCGCTTTCTCGAATACGATTTGACCAAGCTTGTTCATGCCCTTGCCGAGCCGAAGAAGACCGTCGTCGGGCTGATGACGGCGCTGCCGCTCGAAGGCGACATGATGGCGGCGATGCGCGGCGGTTCGGCGCAGCCGAGCGCGATTGTCGAGCAGCTGCGCCAGCTGTATCGGGTCCAGACGGTGCCACCAAGCAGCGAGACGATCCCGTCCGATGTCGATGTGCTGATGCTGGTGCACCCGCAAAATCTATCGGACCGGACGCTGTTCGCGATCGACCAGTTCGTGCTGAAGGGCGGCAAGGCGCTGGTTTTCGTCGATCCCTATTCGGAGATGCAGTCAGCGGGTCAGCCGCCCCGCACCAATTCGGGCGGATTGCCTGAAGACAGCAGCAGCCTGTCGCGGCTGTTCCAGCGCTGGGGCCTGCAGATGGCGCCGAATGTCGTCGCCGGTGACGCCGATAGCGCCCGCCGTGTCGCCGTGCCGGGTGCCGGCCGCGGCAGCCAGGCGCTGGATTACATCGCCTGGCTAAATCTCAGCGGCGACACCCTCAACCGCGACAACCCGATCACCGCCGATCTCGACCATGTCGCGATGGCCACGGCCGGCATCCTCGAACCGGTCAGCAACAGCGGCACCAAATTCGAGCCGCTGATCACGACCACCGACAATTCGGAGAAGATCCCGGTCGAAGACGTGACCGGACTGCCGGATGTGGCGCGGTTGCTGGCCAGCTTCCGCTCGGAGGGCAAGCGCTACACGCTGGCCGCACGGGTGAGCGGAATTGTCGACAGCGCCTTCCCGGAGGGGCCGCCGCAGGGACCGGGGAAACCAGCCGAAGGACAGGAGAAGGCTCCGGCGCCGGAATTCGTCAAACGATCGGCGGCGCCGATCAATATCGTCGCTGTCGCCGACAGCGACATGCTCGACGACCATTTCTGGGCCCAGTCGCGGGATTATTTCGGCAAGCAAATTATCGTGCCGACCGCCAACAACGGCGATTTCGTCACCAATGCGATCGACGTTCTCGCCGGCGGCGCCGACCTGATCGATCTGCGCAGCCGCGGCACTGCGGCGCGACCGTTCACCGTGATCGACAATCTGCAGCGCGCCGCCGACGCGCGCTACGCCGCCGAGCAGCGGAGCCTCGAACAGAAGCTGAAGGACACGCAGGCGAAACTGCACGATTTGACCGGCAAGGATGTGAGCAACGCGGCGACGCCCGCCGCCGACCAGAGCAAGGCGATCGCACAGTTCCGCGCCGATCTGCTGACGACGCGGCAGCAATTGCGCGGGGTGCAAGCGGCGTTGCGCCAGGATATCGAGCGGCTGAAGGCGGTGCTCGAATTCTGCGACATCGCGCTGATCCCGCTCTTGGTCATGGCGGCGGCGCTGGCGCTCGGGATGTGGCGTCGGCGGCGCCGCCGTCTGCATCGCCGGCCGGCTTTTGCCTGAGCGGCAGGAGAAGAGATGCAGAAACGCGGTTTTCTTGTCCTCGCCGCCGCCACGCTGGTTCTGGTGGTGCTGGCGATTGTGTCGCTGACTCGCGGCGATCGCGGCGCGGTGACCGCCGATGTGGACCGGCTGGCGCTGCCAGAGCTTGGGACGAAGCTTCATGACCTCGCCTGGATCCGTCTGTCGCACGGCACCGGCAAGACCGATTTCGCCGAGGTCAACGGGCAGTGGACGATCGTCGAAAAGGGAAGCTATCCGGCCGCTGCCGGCAAGGTTCGGCAGATGCTGCTGGCGCTCGCCAATCTGACGCTGGTCGAGCCCAAGACCGAGCGGCCGGACCTGTTCGCCCGCCTGGGCCTCGACGACCCGAAGAACGGCCATTCGACGCTGGTCACACTGCAGGACCGCACCGGCGCGACTCTCGCCGAGCTGATCGTCGGCCGGCAGCGGATCGACCGGTTCGGCGGCGGCGAGGACGGCGTCTATGTCCGCCGGCCGAACGAGAACCGCGCCTGGCTGGCGCGCGGCTCGCTCGATCTCGCCGGCGAGACCATCGAATGGCTCGACCGCCGCATCCTCGATATCCCGCAACAGCGCATCGCCGCGGTGGTGCTGACCGACGAGAGCGGCGCCGCGCTGACGCTGAAGCGCGCAGCCGCCGACGCACCGTTCGCGGTCGAGGACGCGCCGAAAGACGCCAAGCTCAAGCCGCCGCCGATGCTGGCCGAGTCCGCCGGGGCGCTGCACGACCTCGAACTCCTCGATGTCAAGCCGGCCGCCGACCTCGCGATGCCGGATCAGGGCACCGCAAAGGCCGTGTACACGACCTTCGATGGGCTCTCGGTCACGCTGCACCTGCAGCGCCGCGACAATGCCGAATGGGCCGCGATCACCGCCTCTGGAGACGGGCCCGTTGCGGCCGAAAGCAAGACGATCAACGATCGGCTCGGCCGCTGGGCCTATGCGATCCCGGAGAGCCAGGCCAAGGTGATGCGGCGCAAGCTCGCCGATCTGGTCGAGCCGCCGAAAGGCTCATGAGCGACACCACCGACGTGACGATCGAGCCGCATCCGGTCTCGCCCTGCATCGGCATCTGCCTGATGGATCCGGCGACCCGGATGTGCCGCGGCTGTCTACGCAAGATCGAGGAAATCGCCGGCTGGTACGAGGCGACAGCCGCCGAGAAGCGCGCGATCCTCGCCCGGCTGGCGCAGCGCCGGGCCGGCAACGATTCCGGGGCCGCGCCATGACGTGCCTTCGTTCGGCCGCTTTGATGCTGCTGCTGGCCGCGTGCAACAGTGGGGGCGGCGCATGGACCAAGGCCGGCGCCGACCAGGCCGCGGCCGGCCAGGCCTATGACGAGTGCAAGGAACTGGCCGACACCGCGGTGCAGACCGAGGCCAATGTCAATCAGGACATCATGGCCAGCCGCGGCGGCGATTGGGGGCGCAGCGGCATCGGCCACATCGAGACCCAGTCGATGCGCGAGCGCACCGGCAACCGCACCGGCCGGATCGTCGATTCCTGCATGAAGGCGAAGGGGTTCGCCGCCGCGCCCTGACCGCGCTCTGGCTTGCGGCTGGGACGCGCCTTATCCTGCGGCGCATGCAATTCGGCGTGCAGTTTTTTCCCGATGTCGGGCCGGAACAGAAATCGGGCGAAGCGTATTTTCGCGAGGCCCTCGATCTCGCCGAGGAGGCCGACCGCCTCGGCTACAGCCACATCCGCATCGTCGAGCACTATTTCCACGCCTATGGCGGCTACAGCCCGAACCCGATCGTCTTTCTGGCCGCCGCGGCGCAGCGCACCCGCCGCGCCCGGCTCGTCACCGGCGCGGTGCTGCCGGTGTTCAACCACCCGCTGAAACTCGCCGGCGAGATCGCGATGCTCGATGCGATCAGTGGCGGCCGGCTCGATGTCGGCTTCGCGCGCGCCTTCCTGCCGCACGAATTCCGCCGCTTCGGCCGCTCGCCCGACGAGTCGGTCGCGCGCTATCGCGAAGGGATCGAACAGGTCGACCTGCTGCTGACGCAGGAAAACGTCACCCATCGCGGCCACTTTCACGCGATCGAGAACACGACGTCGCTGCCGCGGCCGACACAAATGCCGCGGCCGAAATTCTATGTCGCGGCGCTGAGCACGCCGGACTCGTTCGAATTCGCCGGCCGCATGGGCTATGCGGTGATGGCGATAGCCTTTGTCGCCGACAAGATGCGGCCCTTGCTGGCGACGTATCGCCGGGCATGGCGTGAGGCCGGCCACCCCGGCGACGGCGAGGTGATGATCGCGTTCCACATGTTTTGCGACACCGATCGCGAGCGCGCCCGGGCCCTCGCCTGCCCGTTGCTCGACGCCTATCTCGCCTCGCTGGTCGATGCCGCCAGCGACTGGCTCGACGGCATCAGCTCCACCGATTACCCGGGCTACGACAAGGTGATTGCCGGGCTGCGCTCTGCCAATGCCGAGGAACAGATCGCCTCGGGCTCGGCCTGGATCGGCACACCGGACGAGATCGCCGCGACGGTGGCCCGCTTGCAGGATGAGTTCGGCGGGTTCGAGCACGCCTCGCTGCAGGTGAGTTTCAACGCCATGCCCTACGAGCCGACGCTGGCCTCGATGCGCCTCTTCGCCAGCGAGGTCATGCCGCGGTTTGCCAAGACAACCTAAGCCGGCGCGATGAGACTGAGCTTCGGGAAGTAGCTTCGAAACCGGGCCGGATCACGCGTCAGCAGGCGATAGCCTGCAACAGCCGCGTGCGCCCCGATGAAGAAATCCGGGAGCGGAGAGGTCCTCGTTCCGCCGTTGCGCCGATACCGCAGAAAAACCTTTCCGGCTAGGAAGGCGGCTTCGTAGGGAATGGCTTCACGCTCAACCATGGTTGTCGGCAGCGCAGCCTCGACATCCTCGATCCGCGAATACCGGATCGAGACCTCGGCGTAGATGATCGGATTGATGACGAGGCGAAACTGGTCCGCAGTTTCTTCCACTGCTGTCGCTGACCATGAGAGCCAACGCGCATCTTCCGTCATGATGTCGAGCAGCACATTGCTGTCGATCAGTACCGCCGTCATTAATCGCCGCGGGTAAGTGCCATGATCTGATCGGTGCTCAGTGCTACATCACCCCGCCTGCGCAAATGAGCCACAAGACGAGCGCCTCGTCCCCGCCCGCGCCGATCTTTGGCACGAACCAGTCGGACGACATCGCCGTCGAATTCGAAATCGACCTCTGTATTCGGCAAGAGACCAGCCCGCTTTCGAATATCGGCCGGGATTGTCACCTGTCCTTTTGACGTGATCCGCATATGTGCCTCCAGTTCTTACGATGCAAAGTAAGAAACATCCGAGCACCACACAAGGCCGTGCGCTTGCGGAGCACGCGCACGCTCCCGGGCAGGTGGAGCTTTCACGAGCGCGCCCGCCGGGCTAGGCTGCCTCAAACCTAAAGACATCAGGAGTTGGCGATGGCAAAGGCCTATTGGGTGGCGACTTATCGTTCGATCTCGAACCCCGACGCCTTGGCCGCTTACGCCAAGCTCGCCGGCCCGGCGATCCAGGCGGCCGGCGGCCGCTTTCTCGCCCGCGGCACCGCCGCCAAGGCCTACGAGGCCGGCGTGCTGCAGCGCGTCGTGATCGTCGAATTCGACAGCGTCGCCAAGGCCGAGGCGGCGCATGACAGCCCCGGCTATCAGGAGGCGCTGCGGGTCCTCGGCAAGGCCGTCGACCGCGATTTGCGCATCGTCGAGGGCGTGGAGTAACCGCGATGGCGCGGCTCAATTTCGGTGCCTTTCTGGCGCCGCATCACCCGGTCGGCGAGAACCCGCTCTTGCAGTTCCGCCGCGATATCGACCTCGTCGAGATGCTCGACAAGCTCGGCTACGACGAATTCTGGTGCGGCGAACATCATTCGAGCGGCTGGGAGATGATCGCCTCGCCCGAGATGTTCCTCGCCGCCGCCGGCGAGCGCAGCAAGCGGATCAAGCTCGCCACCGGCGTCGTCTCGCTGCCGTACCATCACCCGTTCAATGTCGCGCAGCGCATGGTGCAGCTCGATTGGATGACGGGCGGCCGGGCGATCTTCGGCTCCGGCCCGGGCGCCCTCGCCTCCGACGCGCACACGCTGAACATCGATCCGATGGTGCAGCGCGACCAGCAAGACGAGGCGATCGGTGTCATTCGCCGCCTGATGCGCGGGGAGCGGGTCAGTCACAAGAGCGATTGGTTCACCCTGCAGGATGCGGCGCTGCAATTGCTGCCGCTGCAGGAGGAAATGCCGTTTGCCGTCGCCTCGCATATCAGCCCGTCTGGCATGACCTTGGCCGGCAAGCACGGCATCGGTGTCATTTCGATCGGCTCGCTGTCGAACGAAGGGCTGAATGCCTTGCCGACGCAATGGGGTTTCGCCGAAAGCGCCGCCGCCAAGCATGGCACGAGTGTCGACCGCAAGAATTGGCGCGTGCTGCTCTCATGGCACATTGCAGAAACGCGCGACAAGGCGATCGAGGAGGCGCGGAACGGCCTCCTGCGTCATCACAATGAATACATCGTCGGCACGCTGCAGCGGCCGGGCGCGACGCCATACAAAAACACCGACGAGGCGATCGAGAAGACCGCGTATTCGCCGGCCGCGGCGGCGACGATCGGCACGCCGGACGATCTCGTCGCACGCATCAAATCGGTGCTCGAGGTCAGCGGCGGTTTCGGCACGGTCGTCGGTTTCGTGCACGACTGGGCCAATCCGGAAAGCACGATGCGCAGCTGGGACCTCATCGCCCGGTATGTGATCCCGGAAATCAACGGCTATGTCGCCAAGCTGCGGGAGTCGCGCGATTTCGTTGCCACCAATCGCGGCGTCTTCGATCGCGCCAAGGAGGCGATCATGGCCAAGATCAGCGAGAACGAGGCAGCGGTCGCCGCGCTCAAGGTGACGCGCGGCTCGCGGCTTGGCGATGTCGCCTCGGCCAGCAACATGCCCGATCTGACAAAACTCCGCGACGCGGCGAAGTAAGGGAGAAAGCGATGGGGAAGCTCGACGGCAAGGTCGCCCTAATCACCGGTTCCGGCCGCAACATCGGTCGCGCCACGGCGCTGATGTTCGCCCGCGAGGGCGCGCACGTGATCGTCAACGCGCGCTCCAACGAGGCCGAGGCCAATTCGGTCGCGCGCGAGGTGCGCGACCTCGGCGTCAAGTCGATCGCGGTGATCGCCGATGTCGGCAAGAAGAACGAGGTCGAAGCGATGGCCGCCAAGGCGCTGTCGGAATTCGGCCGCGTCGATCTCCTGATCAACAACGCAGCGATCCGGCCGCACAAATCCTTCACCGAGCTGACACAGGAAGATTGGGAGCATGTGCGCGGCGTCGTGCTCGATGCCGGCCTGTACCTGACGCGCGCGCTGATCGAGCCGATGGTGAAGAACAAATACGGCCGCATCCTGTTCTTCGTCGGCGACGGCGCCTATTCCGGCCGTGGCGCCGGCCGTGCCCACATTTCGGCGGCGAAAATGGGTCTCGTCGGATTGGCGCGTGGGCTCGCTTCCGAATTCGCGCCGCACAACATCCGGGTCAACGTGGTGTCACCGGGCAGCATCGACACCAGGCGCGACAATCCGGAATGGTACGGCAATCGTCCGCCGGACGCCGCCGGCATCCCGCTCGGCCGGCAAGGCAAGGTCGACGAGATCGCCGCGGCCTGCCTGTTCCTGGTCAGCGACGATGGCGGCTTCATCACCGGCCAGACAATCCATGTCAACGGCGGCGCCGGGTATTATTAGCCGGGCGCCGACCGGTCCGCGACCTCTTGTCGAAATGCGCAACTCCAGGGTCAATGTCGGCTTTCGACACGGAGTCCTCTCCTCTTTGATTCGGTACCCCGTTTACAGGAAGCCCATGATTCGGATCTCGGCAGCAATTGTGGCACTGACGCTCTGCCTTGCGATGGCGCAGGCGCAGACTCTGGTGAGTCCCCCACGACCGACGCAAAGCCCGTCCGCCCCGCCGGCGGAAGCTCCTCCACCGGCGCCGGCCCAATCCGCGTCACCGGCGCCGGCAGAACCTCCGTCATCGGAGGAGACACCGGCCCGCGCCCCGAAACAGAAGGCCCCGATAAAGCGGCCGGCAAGGAAGGAGAAGGAAAAGCCGGAGCCGGTTCAGGAAAAGCCTGCCGCCGCCGCTGTCGAGGAAACCGCCCGAACCTGCATTCACAACCGGCTGAAGGAATTGGTGGCGCAGGACCAGCGCGAGGACATCGCCACCGATGCCGCGCTGCGCGCCTGTTCCGATGGCCTGCGGACCGAGATGAAGGAAAAAAAGAAGAGCTATTGCGAAGCCGTCGCCTATATCGGCTGGCTGGTGGCCGACGAGAACAACAAGCTGAACGGCGTCCAGGGCCAGCCCTATCAGCCGAACCGGGCCTTCATCCAGGATTGCAGCAAAACCGAGAGCTGGGAAAAGCACCGCTAGGCTGACCGCCAGCGGTTCCCCTATGTCGCGAAATCAAGCCGTGGGGCAGATCCCCCACGGACTTCATCCTGCTGACGGCGGATTAGCGATCAGTCGGCCGCTTGCGGCGCGGCCTCGGCCCGCACCGCCGCCGGGTTCGGGATATCGAGGAACAGCGCGCAGACCACGGCCGAGATCAGGCACAGGAAGGCGAGGCCGTAGAGGCCGCCGGCATAGCTGCCGGTCCAATCCTTGATGACCCCGACATACCACGGCCCGAAGAAGCCACCGAGATTGCCGATCGAATTGATCCAGGCGATCGACGCCGCCGCGGCGGTGCCGGTGATGAACATCGGCGGCATCGACCAGAACGGCCCCTTCGAGCCGTAGAACCCGAAGGTCGCGATCGACAGCCCGACCATGGCCCACCAGGAGCCGATCGTCATCCCGGCGATGATCAATCCGACGGTGGAGACGATGCAGGCGCCGAGCAGGTTCCAGCGGCGCTCGTTCATCCGGTCGGAGATCAGGCCCCAGCCGACCAGTCCGATGCCGCCCGAAATATAGGGGATCATCGTCAGCCAGCCGACCGTCATGTTGTCGGTCACCCCGATCGATTTGATGATCTGCGGCACGAAGAACAGGATGCCGAGACTGGCAACGACGATGCCGAAATAATTGAGCGCCAGCAGCAGCACCTTCGGATCGAAAAAGCCCTGCATCACGCTGAACTTCTTCACCGCCTCCTTGGCTTCGCGCTCGGAGGCCAATTTCGCGGTCAGCCATGCCTTTTCCTGATCGGTCAGGAATGTCGCCAGCGCCGGTTTGTCGGTCAGCAGAAAGAACGTCGCCAGACCCAGCAGCACCGTCGGCACGCCCTCGGCGATGTACATGATCTGCCACCCCCTGAGGCCGAACGTGCCGTCCAGCCCCAGCAGCGCGGTCGAAATCGGCGCGCCGCCGGCGACCGCGATCGGCAGCCCGATCAAAAAGCCGGAGACGATGCGCGCATGGTGATAGGTCGGAAACCAATAGGTGAAGTACAGCACGAGACCCGGGAAGAAGCCGGCCTCGGCAACCCCGAGAAAGAAGCGGACGACGCCAAAGCTGGTCCCGCCGGTGACGGTTGCCGTCAAGCCGGCGAGAATACCCCAGGTGATCATGATCCGGGCAATCCACAACCGCGCCCCGACCTTTTCGAGAACGACATTGCTGGGCACCTCGAAGAGGAAATAGCCCCAGTAGAAGGTGCCAAGCGCGAAACCGTAGGTCGCGGCCGAGATGTGGAGGTCGTCGCGCATCGTCAGCGCGGCGAAACTGACGTTGATCCGGTCGATATAGGCTAGGAAGTACGCGATCACCGCGAACGGCAGCAGCCTAAGATATATCTTCCGCATCGCCGATTTTTCGATGGCGCTGTCCACTCGTCGGCCCTCCCCCACTCGCTGGAACTTTAGGTAGCTTCTTAATCCAGTTTAAGAAAAGCGGGTGGCGAGGCGAGCGCCATTGCTGCGGGTCTGCCCCGCGCAAGTATTTCGCGCGCTTGACGGTGCCGCTTCGGGTGAAAACCGGACCTTGGCCGGGACAGGTGCAGACGCCAGCCGCGCGCCGTACGCGGCCGTTTTGGGACAGTAATGTGACCTGGTTCACAGGCCTGCATCGGCATTCAGTGCGAAAACGCGCCAGGGGTAAGCAAACCCGAAGGGGTCAACCCGGGCTTGGTGATCTTGGTTAACATACGATGTGGTGCCGAGCGCCGCGCGGTAGATTTTTTACAGAATCATGTCTTGTTGCAATCGGAAACAAATTCACTCAGTCTGTAAACAACCGTGAAAAGCTGGGCAGAAACCCGGCGAAGACAGACTACTGGTGATCTCCTGCGGCGCGGCGCTTCTCGCCGCCTTGGATCGTGTTGCCGTTCGACCCGACCCGAACGCGGCCGAAGGAGACGGCAATGCTGCGCGAATAGCGATCCGTCGCACGAATTTTTGACTGTCGTCCTGCTTGTCGGGCGGCCGTGAGACAGGTGCAGCGCGCGGCGCAATAGCGGCGCGGCGCCGGTAGAGGGACAGGGGAGGACGCCGATGTCGTACATCGACAACACGATTACCAACACGGTAACGATCGACGCGAGCGGCACCGGCGGCAATTCCGGCGTCTATGCCTCGCCGGTGACGATCACCAACAGCGGCGCCGTCAGCGTTAGCAGCGGCAACGCCGTCGTCAACGGGGCCGACCCGGGCGGCACCAATGTGACGCTCGTCAATGCCGGCGCGGTGATTCAAACCGGCACCGGCGCAAGGGGCGGCAACGCGTATGAATTCTTCGGTCTGACAGGCGGCGCCGGCGGCGGCGGGACTCCGGCAATTATCCTGTCCCAGGGCGGCACGATCGATAATAGCGGCGCGATCGCCGGCGGCGCTGGCGGGGGCGCCGGTGCCGGTGACTATGGCGGTACCGGCGGCATCGGCGGTGCGGGGATCGTCCTGTTGCAGCCCGGCAGCATCGACAACAATGGCGGCACGATTACCGGCGGGCGGGGCGGCGCGGGCGGCAACGCGTTTATCTACTCGTACTACGGCGGGGGTACTCCCGGTTTTTTGCCCGGCTTTGGCGGCACGGGGGTACCGGGGTCGCCCTGTCGCAGGGCGGAACGGTCGTGAACAGCGGCACGATCGCGGGCGGCGCCGGAGGGGCGAGCGGCGCGGGACGTTTTTTTCTTTCTCCTGGATACATGGGTATCGGCGTTTCTCTCGGCGGCGCCGGCACGGTGGCCAATGCGGGGGTAATTTCCGGTGGTCAAGCCGTGCTGCTCCAGAGTGGCGGCTACCTCAGCAATAGCGCGGGCGGGGTGATCTCCGGGACGGGACAGAGAGGAGCGGGGGTCAAGATCGCCGGTGCCGGCGGCACGGTGGCCAATGCGGGGGTAATTTCCGGTGACCGATACGCCGTGCTGCTCCAGAGTGTCGGCTACGTCAGCAACAGGACGGGCGGGGTGCTCTCGGGGGCGGACCAGGGGACCCTACGTCACCGGCGCGGCAGGCACGGTCAGCAACGCCGGGAGCATCGTCGGCAAGAAAACCAACGCCGTGCACCTCCAGGCGGGCGGCACCGTCAGCAACAGCGTGGGCGGCGTAATCTCCGGGGTACAGTTGGGGATCTACGTCAACGGCGCGGCAGGCACGGTCACCAATGCCGGCACGATCCAGGTCACGGCCAACCCCCGGGCCAGCTACGCCGTACTGCTCAAGAGCGGCGGCATCGTCAACAACAGCGCCGGCGGGGTGATCTCCGGGCGGCGAGGGATCGGCATCACCGGCGCCGCAGGCACGGTCAGCAACGCTGGGACGATCACCGGCACGGTCGCGTTCCTGGGCGGCGGCACCAATCGTTTGATCGTCGATCCCGGCGCGGTGTTCATCGGGACCGTCAAGGGCCACAGCAGCAACGATGTGGTGGAGCTGGCTGCAGGCGCGAGCTCCGGCACTGTGACCGGCCTCGGCACGCATTATGTCGGCTTTGGCCATGTGACGGTCGATGCCGGCGCCGATTGGACGCTCGCCGGCAACAGCGCCGCCGCCACCGGTATCGCGCTGGGCCAGAACAGCACGCTCGAAATCGCGGCCCTTGGGTCGCTGACCGGCAGCGGCGGCACCGCCGCGTCGTTTGCCGGCAGCGGCGGCGACTTCGTCTTCGATGCCGGCGCGACCGTGCAAGGCGAGATCGACGGGTTCCTGGCCGGTGACACGATCGACCTGCGCGGCGGCGTCGCGTCGGGCATCCTGAGCCTCGGCGGCGGCAATGTGCTGACGGTCCCGACGAGCGGCGGCGGCACTATCGCGCTGCACCTCGACCCCAACCGCAATTATGCGCAATACCGCTTTGTCGCCGGCGCGGACGGGTTTGGCGGCAGCAGCATCAGCACCGCCTTCGACCCGGGGCCGACGGCGGCGAACGGGGCGACGACCGGGGGTCACGGCAAGACCGTCGACCTGACCGGGTTTGTCAGCAGCCTGGTGACGCCCGGCCTCTTCGGCGACCCCGACACGATCATCGGCGCCACGGCACAGTTCGGCACCGCCAGCGTTGCCGGCGGAGTGTTGAGCTATACCGCGCCCGCGAGCGGGCCCGACGCCTTGACCTACACGGTCGAGAACGAGCTCGGCGAGATGGCGACCGGCATGGTCACGATCACGATCGATCCCGGCCCGACCGCCGGCGCCGCCGCGATCACGCTCGGGGCCGGCGTCGCGACCGACCTAACCTCGTACCTGCTCGGCCTCGACACGCCGGGCATCGCCGGCGACCTGCTGACGCTATCGGGCGACAACACCGCCGGCACCAAGGGCACGGTGTCGTTGGCCGGCGGCGATTTGACCTACACCGCGCCGGCGACGGCGACGACCGACAGCTTCGGCTATACCGTTTCCGACCAGTACGGCGAGACCGCCTCGGCGACGGTGACGATCAGCACCGTGTCGCTGTCGAAGGTCCGCAATGGCAGCGGCACGCTGGTCCTCGGTGATACGAACGGCAGCGCGAGCTTCGGCCAAGGCAAAGTGACGGTGATCGCCGGCAGCGGCGACCACACGATCACCGGCGGCAATGCCGGCAATACGGTGGTCGCCGGTAACGGGAACGACACGGTAACGCTCGGGCAAGGGAGCAACAGCGTCACGCTCGGATCGGGCAACGACAGCGTGACCGTCGGCAACGCCAACAACACGATCACGATCAATGGCGCGGCATCCTCGACCGACACGGTCAAGGCCGGCAACGGCAACAACACCCTGACGCTCGGCGCCGGCACCTACAACGTGACGGTCGGCAACGGCCAGAACACCTTCATCTTCAAGAATGGCGGCACTTACAACATCAGCGCCGGCAACGGCGTGCCCGATCTGTTCGTCTTCACCGTGCCGCAGGGTCTGCTGAACCTGTCGTTCGGCGGCAACGACGCGCTGGTGTTCCGCAGCTCCGGGTTCGATCTCGCCGCCGATACCGGTCTCGGGACCGCGACGCCGTAGGCGATCGCCGCCTCGCTGTTCTCGACGAACACCGACGGGTCCTTTGCCAGTGCGGGCAACCGCTTCGCCTACAACCAGGCGACCGGCGCGCTTTACTACGACGCGCAGGGCAACGCAGGCGGCTCTGTCAGCGCCGAGTTGGCCCTGTTGAACAACAAGCCGCATTTGACCGCGGCGAATCTGTTTTTTACCGGCTGACGCGGCGCCCCTTGCGAGCGGGAAGGCGCCGCACTTCACGCGTTGGCTGGCGACACAATGACTGCTTCGGGGCATCAGCCGTAGTCCGCATCGTGCCTGACGAGCGTCTCCTCCGGGTCGATGGCAGACGTATTCGCTTTTAAGTTCGCGCTCGGCCTCAGCCCGGCGTCAGCGGCGCGTGCAGCTTGGTATCCTTGCAGACGATGCCGCCGCGATCGCCGATCGTGATGCCGCCGTAGCATTCGGCGAAGACCGGCGGCAGCGGCCGCGCCTCCGGCGGGGCGAGCCACAGCCGCAACAGGTGACGCTTGCGCTCCGGCTCCGGCCAGTCCTCATAGGCCGAGCGGCAGTGCAGGATCGTGTGATTGTGCAGAAGCTGGATGTCGCCCGGCATGAAATTCATGTCGAGGCGCAGTTCCGGATCGGCAGCCAATTCGCCCAGCATATCGAGGGCCGCGATGTCCTCGGGCGTCAACCGGCGCGCCTCGGTGAAGCGCTGCGACGAACCGATATGCAGCCGCGAATACAGCACCGACACGCGCCCCGCATGGGCATTGAACACCGGCGCCTCATAAAACGGCC
>DATARH010000300.1:0-2364 GCA_036264235.1 Allostellaceae bacterium | reverse complement strand
CTCGGCGCCGTTGGATCGGCGCTGGTCCATGACGTCCTGATCCAGGGCATGACCATGCCGCAGGTCGCGGAGCGGCGCGGGCTGCACACCCAGCGCTGGCGGGATTACTTCGCCCGGCGGCTGCAGGAATGCCTCGATCGGCTGGCGCTGGTCTACGGCCTTGCGACGGAGACGGCGGCGTCGCGGAGAACGGTCTGAGCTTGGCTTGCGGGGGTATGGCTGTTCCGGCTCCAGACGGGTTAAGTGACCCGGTCACAGTCCCGTTTGCGGTCCACGCGCAGGTGACCTCTTTGACGCTTTGCTATAAGCTTGGGGCTTTCAGAGTGGAGATTTCAGACTATGCGCAAGATCCTGTTCGTTGCAGCCACGGTCCTGCTTTGCCAGGCTGCCTACGCCGAGGACGCCGTCGCCCCGGCGCCGCCTGCGCCGCCACCTCTTCCGGCTGCTGCTCCCGCACAGGCTGCGCCTGCGCCTGCCGCGGCGGCCCCAGCACCCGAAACGGCTGCAGCCCCCGCAGCAGCGCCCGCCACGGCTGCCGCGCCCGATGCTGCACCCAAGACGGCCGCCAAGCCGGCAAAGAAGAAGGCCGCGCGCAGTGGTGGCCGCAATTACCAGTCCGACGAGGCAAGGGCGCGTGCCATCGCTTCGAAGTACGGCGTGTCCTGGTAACGGCCGGCAGCCGGCATGCAAAAGGAGCTGCGCGACAGCGTGCGGCTCCTTTTATGAAATTGACGCCTGGGTGCGCGTCAGCGTTCAGTTCGGCTCGGGCGTTCCGCCCTGGTGCTGATGCGCCTGATCGGCGTCGTACAGCAGGAACAGTTCGAGCGCGGCGAGGAAGGTGATCGCAAGACCGACGCCGATGCTGAAATGCATCGCGCGGGTATGGGCGAAGCCCAGAATCCAGGGCGAGGCGATCAGCCATAGTCCCAAAATCAGGTTCGCCCACTCCTCCCATTTCGCAAAGGCCACGATCGCCGCCAGTGAAATCAGAATGACTGCGAGGCTGCTGGCCCACAGGTCGATCCTTGCCGTCGTATTCGTCAGCGTGAACAGCCAGGGCGAAACAAGCAGAATGGCCGCCAGTACGAGGCTATAGAGATCGAGAGCGGATTCTCGTCGCCATGTCATGGACCAACCTCCCTGGGCGGATGAGCGCCAAAAGACCCGCGTTCTGCCGGTTCCGTTGGGCGCGGCTGTCATGCGCCAGACTTTGGGCCAATCGTCGCGCGGCGGGTCAGAACGGACTGGCGCTGAAGTTGAAATTTTGCACCTGGTCGTAGGACGCCCGCGACAGCGGGACCGCATAACTCGCCGTCAGGCCACCGAATGGTGACGCCCAGGTCAGGCCGACGCCGACCGACGAGCGGATCACGTTCTTGTCGGCGACCTGCACCGTTTGCGAACCGAATGTCGTTGGTCCGCCATAGCCGAACACCGTGCCGGCATCGACGAAGGCCGATGCGCGCAGGCCGTACTCCTGCGGCACGCCGGGAATCGCGCTTTGGAGCTCGGCGCTCGTCGCCCAGTACATGCTGCCGCCGACATTATCCATGGTCGAGCCGGGGGTGAGGTCGCGCGGACCAAAGCCGTTCGGCGCAAATCCGCGCACGATGGTGGGGCCGCCGAAAAAGCTGTTCATCAGCGGCACGCCCTGACCGCCCCATCCTGTGATGTAGCCGCCTTGCCCGCGCACCATGGCGACGAGGTCGCCGCCGAGCGACTTGTAATAGCGCACATCCTCGGTGGTCCGCAGGAATCTGACGTCGCCGCCCAGCCCCGCGATATCCTGCTTGAGTTGCGAGTTGAGGCCGTTGGTCGGCAGCTTGTTGTTGTCGAGCGTGTTGTAGGTGACGGTGTCGCCGACCGAAGAGACCAGCTGCCGGCCGGCGGCCGCGGCCTGCTGTATCGGCAGCGACACGGTGCCGCTCGTGGCACTCGGATCGAGCGTGACGTTCTGATCGTACAGCGAGTAGCGCCACTGCACGGTGGTCTGCTCGGAGATCGGCGTGCCCAAGGTAAGGGTCGCGCCATAAGTGTTGCTGCCGTAGGACTGGTAAGGGCTCGCAAACGCCTGCCGGCCGAACAGATCGATGCCGCCGGAGATGTGATTGCCGAACAGCGCCGGATTGACGAAAGAGAGATCGCCGCCCTGGGCGTATTGGCCGTAGCTGACGGTCGCCTGCACGGCATTGCCGGTGCCGTAGAAATTGCGGTCCCCGACCTTGACCTCGGCCAGCCAGCCGTCGGTGGTCGAATAACCGCCGGAGATGAAGAAGTCGCCGGTCGACTGGTCGACCGCCTCGACATCGAGGATCACGCGATCCGCCGTCGAGCCCGGCCGCGTCGAGATCTTGACGGTCTTGA
>DATARH010000253.1:0-9009 GCA_036264235.1 Allostellaceae bacterium | reverse complement strand
GCGCGGCTATGCGCAGCTCTATCGCCGCGAAATCCTGCAGGCCGACCGCGGCTGCGATTTCAATTTTTTGCGCAAACGACCGCTGGAGGGGGCCGCCCGATGACTGATTTCGTCCTGCGCGGCGGCGAGGTTATCGACGGCCGCGGGCGCCCACGGTTCCGCGCCGATGTGGCGATCTCGGGAGACCGGGTCGCCGAGATCGGGAAGGTGTCGAAGACGGCTGGTGCGCGCGAGATCGACGTTGCGGGGCTGGTCGTCGCACCCGGTTTTATCGATGTGCATACGCATGACGACCGGGCGCTGCTCGCCACGCCGGACATGGCGGCGAAGGCGAGCCAGGGCGTCACCACCGTCATCACCGGCAATTGCGGCGTCAGCCTGGCGCCGCTACGGCCCGAGGGCCGACCGCCACCGCCGCTCGACCTGATCGGCGAGGAACCGACCGATTACTTTCCGCGCTTCAGCGGTTTTCTCGATGCGCTCGATAACAGCCAGCCGGCGATCAACGCCGCCTGCCTGGTCGGCCATTCGACCCTGCGGGTTGGGGCGATGGTCGATCTCGACCGTCCGGCCACGGCGGACGAGGTCACAGCGATGCAGGGCCGCCTCCAGGAGGCGCTCGATGCCGGCGCGATGGGCATGTCTACGGGGCTGTTCTATGCCCCGGCGTTTCACGCGCCGCCGGCCGAAATCGAGGCATTGGCCAAGCTGCTGCGGCCGGCCGGAGCGCTGTACACCACGCATATGCGGGACGAGGCCGAGCACGTGCTCGACAGCCTCGACGAGAGCTTCGCGACGGGCCGTGCGGCCGGTGTGCCGGTCATAGTCTCGCACCACAAGACGACAGGGGTCGCGAATTTCGGCCGCACCGCCGAGACGCTGCCGAAGATCGGCGCGGCGATGCAGGGCCAGGACATCGGGCTCGACGCCTATCCCTACATCGCCTCCTCGACCGTGCTTCGGACACAGCGGATCGAGGATTCGCTGAAGGTTCTGATCACCTGGTCGAAGGCGATGCCGGAGATGGCCGGACGCGAACTCGCCGAGATCGCGCGCGACTGGGGCGTCGGCCTTGCCGAGGCGGCCGAGCGGCTGCAGCCGGCCGGCGCGATCTATTGGATGATGGACGAGGCCGATGTGCAGCGCGTCCTGAAATTCGAGCACACGATGATCGGCTCCGACGGGTTGCCGCACGACATACACCCGCATCCGCGGCTGTGGGGGACCTTCCCGCGGGTGCTCGGCCATTACAGCCGCGAGGTCGGGCTGTTCGACCTCGAAACCGCGGTGCGCAAGATGACCGGGCTGTCGGCGGCGCGGTTCGGCTTGCAGGGGCGCGGCGAGATTACCGAAGGCGCCTATGCCGATATCTGCGTGTTCGATCCGGCGACGGTGATCGACCGCGCCACCTTTGCCGAGCCGACCCGGCCGGCGGATGGGATCGCGCATGTCTTCGTCAACGGCCGGCCGGTGTGGCGCGACGGCCGGCCGAGCGGCGAGCGGCCCGGCCGCGCCCTGCGGCGACAGCAATTGCAGGCGGAAAGCCGATGACCGGCGCTGCACCGCGACTTCCGCTTTCGGGCACTGTCGTGCTCGATTTCGGGCAGATTTTCCAGGGGCCGTACGCGACCCTGCTGATGGCGAAAGCGGGCGCCGACGTGATCAAGATCGAGCCGCCGCACGGAGAGCCGCTGCGCCGGCGGGCCGCGCCGGGCAAAACCTCGACCCTGCCGTTTGCGATGCTGAACCAGAACAAGCGCGGGGTAACGCTGAATTTGAAGCATGCGCGCGGCCGCGAGCTCTTGTTCGAGATGGCGCGGCGCGCCGATGTGCTGCTGGAGAATTTCTCGCCCGGGACGATGGACGATCTCGGCGTCGGCTGGCGGATATTGCACGAGCTGAACCCGCGGCTCATTTACGCGACCGGTACCGGCTTCGGCATCAGCGGACCCGATCGCGACAACCTGGCGATGGACCTGACGATCCAGGCTGCGTCCGGGATCATGAGCGTGACCGGCGCGCCGGACGGGCCGCCGATGAAGGCGGGGCCCACGCTGGTCGATTATATGGGCGGCATTCATCTGTACGGCGCGGTGCTGACCGCGCTCTACGACCGCGATCAAGGGCGTCGGGGCAGCGGCGAGGGACGGCTGGTCGAGGTGGCGATGCAGGAGACGGTCTATTCGAGCCTCGCCGCCAGTTTCGAATACTACCACCGAACCGGACAGCCGCCGCCGCGCGCCGGCAACCGCCAGGCCGGGCTTTCGAGCACGCCGT
Organism: Allostellaceae bacterium; assembly: GCA_036264235.1. Taxonomy (GTDB): domain Bacteria; phylum Pseudomonadota; class Alphaproteobacteria; order ATCC43930; family CGMCC-115725; genus DATARH01. The sequence goes on along the minus strand of DATARH010000253.1, from coordinate 6,732 downwards.
ACAATGTCTATGAGTGCGCCGACGGGTATGCGGCGATCCATGTCGTCACCGAAGGGCACTGGCTGAACCTGATCAAGGCGATCGAGCGGCCGGAGCTGGCCGACGACCCGCGCTTCAAGACCAATGCCGATCGCGTCGCGCATATGGATGAGACCGATGCGGTGGTCAGCGAGTGGACCCGCGGCCTGCCAAAGATGGAACTGTTCGCGCGTCTGAAGGCGGCGCGGGTGCCGTGCGCGCCGGTGCGCACCGCGCCCGAGGTGATGCATGACCCGCATATGCACGAGCGCGGCATGCTGGAGGAAATCGATCACCCGGAGCTTGGCCGGATCACCGTGCCGACGACGCCGCTGCGGCTGCACGGCATCCCGAAGCGCCCGACCGAGCCGAGCCCGAAACCGGGCCAGCACAATGATGACGTCTATGGCGGCTGGCTCGGTCTGTCACCGGGCGAGATCGAGAAATTGCGGGCCGAGGGCGTGATCTGATCAGGCCGAGCGGCGAACCCCGGGATGTCGGCTCCGCCGCCGAGTAGACGCGCCGCAGATCAAAGGCAGCGGATCGTCCAGTTGGTCTGCATCGGCGATTGCGCGTCGGGCTTGAACCGGCTCGTGTCAATCACCCGGTAACCCTGCGGGCAGGCCTGTTCCGCCACGCGTCGGTTTGGCACATCCGAGCCGCCGGGGACGCCGGGCCCTTCGATCCGGAAGGTGCGGTCATCGATCCGTTCCGTGTGCGCCTGCGCGCAGGCGGAAAGGATGGCCGGCATCAGGATCAGGAATACAGTGGCGGAAGGGCGCATGGCGGGATTGCGGTTCTTTGGATCGCGGCTGGCGCGTGCCGCGCCAGCCCGGTTATGCCACAGAAACCCAGCGGTAGAGCGACGCAAATTGCCGCCTTGTCGCCTCCTCGGCGAAAGCGCGCCCCGAAACGCAAGCGGCCCGCCGGAGTACCCGGCGGGCCGCAAGATGCGTCTTTGTCGGTCGAGCTAGAAGCGGAACTTCATCGAGCTCTGGAAGGTGTAGGCGTCGCCCTTGGCATTGGACACCGTCTGGCGATGACCCCAGGCGCCTTCTATGCCGAGGTCGAGGAACGCCGCTGGGCTCCAGATCAGGTTGACGTGTGTCAGCGTCAGTTCCTTGTTGACCGTGCTGGTCACGCCGACCAGCTGCGACGCAACATCCTGATGGTTCATGCTGAAATCGGCGTTGGAGCGCAGATTGTCGGTCCACCAGTGGGCGTAGCCGATGCGGGCGCCGAAGGACGGGATTGTCCGGGAGATCACCGCCGAGTCGTAAAGCTTGCGGTTGACCGTGAAGTTCGAGCGGCTGTCGACGGCGGTGATGCCTTGAGCGTTCAGATTGCCGCCGAAATTGGTGGCGAGACCGTTGTTGTTGGCAATCTGGTCGCCGATACCGTTGCCGGCGGAGAGACCGTAGGTGATGTTGTCCTTGCTCCAGCCGAACCAGCCGGGGAAGGTGTTGCCGGAGAAACCGGCGCCGTAGCCGATGTACTGCCGGTTGTTCAGGAAGCTGCCGTCATTCAGCGTGTACAGCGACTCTGTGGTGCCGATCTGGATGTGGCCCCAGGGTTGGTCGATGCGCCAGCGCTGGACAAAGAGCGGCGCCAGCTGCTGCGAGATGTTGAAGAATGCCGCATTGCCGAGGCAGGCATTGGTGATGTTGGTCCCGGTGATGACCCCGGCCGTTATCGCGGTGGTCGGGTTACAGGACGCTATGTTCGGGATCTGGTTGGTGTCTTCGAAATAGGCGCCGAACGGGCCGGCGATCGACTGGGCCGACTGCTCGGCTGATACCGCGACCGACATACCCATCGGCAGCAGGTAGGTGTAGCGGATCTGCGGCGTGCGGGCGACGAAGTTGATGCCGGTCTGGCCGCCGAAGTCCAAGAGTTCCGCCGAGGAGTCGTTGTCGACGAAGGTGCCGATGGTCTGGCCGGCGAGCAGACCGCCGAAGGAGACATAGCCTTCACGCAGGCGCGGGATGTAGCCGTTGGTGCTGCCTTCGTTGTTGTTGAGGATCGTGTTGGTATTCGAGGCCGAGAAGTCCATCGAGACGAAGGCCTTGACCTCGCCATAGGCGCTCGGCACGCGGGCATCGAGGAACAGGTTCGACTGCTTGCCGGAGAAGACCCACTGCGAGCTGCGCGAATGGAGAACGGTGCCGTTGAGCGGAGTGCTCGGTAGGTTGCCGGTGCCGCCTTGGCCGTCGGTATAGGTCTCGTTGTAACCGCCCTGGTTATTGAATGCGCCGCCGTTGGTGTAGCCCTTGATGTACCACACCATCGACCCGACGCCCTGGCCACCGACGCGCAATGAGACGTCGGTGCCGGGGATCAGGAACGACCGCGGGAACGAACCCGCGAGCGAGGGCTGGCCCGCCGCGGCGATCGGACCGGGCGGCCTGAAGTCGGGCGATGGCGAGACCGACGCCTGCGCCAATTGGTCGATGCGGCTCTGGAGAAGCTGCTGATTTGCCTGCAGAGCCGTATCGTCGGCTCTGGCGCTCGGCTGGCCCGAAAGCAAGGCAATGGCGGCGCTCAATCCGCCGACTGCCGCCACGGTGCCGAAAGTCCGCTTTCTGATCATCACTCCCCCGAAATCTAATTGCAGACCATCTGCGATAAGGGCGAACACCCTCTCGCGCCATGATATTGCGCGTATCACGTCGATCAAGCGCGCTTTGTTCGCCTCATGGTGTTTTCGTCGCAGTGTGTCGAAGCTGCAACATAAATGTATAACCCTTTGGCATGGTGGGTTATTTTGCAGTTTCATCGGCTCTGGCGCGGTCCGGTCGGGTGGTTTCCGCCGTGACTTACTCGATCACCGGTCGCATTGCCGCCGCCGCCGGGGCAGCGGGCCTCTCTATCTATGCGCGAGACGGTTCAGAACTTGAAGCCGAGCCGCGCGCCGGCGCTGGTGATCCCGGCGTTGCGCGGCGCCAGATTGGCGTTCGAGATGTGGTCGAGGAAGGCTGAGACGTTGATCCGCGGGTTGATCGCATAGCCGAGTTCGGCGCTTTCGCGGAATAAGATCCGCGAGCCGAGCAGCTTCCGGCCGGGCGGCTGTTGCGCTCCGGTCAGTGGCGACGCGTCATGCACGGCGCCCCCAAGGCTGCCGTTCGCGAAGATACCGTCGCCCGGCTGAAACAGGCTTTGCAGCAGCATGATGCCCCAGGTCAGCCCGAAATAGCCGTCGCTGGTCTTGCCGGCGGTGTTGATGTCGGCGCCGATATGGGGCCGCGGCGACCCGATCACGGCCAGCAAATCGGGCGATGTGAACAGCAGTTCGAGATTGACGTCGGCACCGGTCTCGACGTGATGGCCGAGAAAGCCGACATCGTGCGACAGCGCGCCGACCTTGAACTCGTCGAGAAACGGCACCTGGGCCGAGGCCTGGCCGGAGAAGAGCAGCGGAGCCGCTGCGACGAGGCTCGCCGCCAGCGCGGCCCGCAACGCGTAAATCACGCTCGGCTTCTCCAGATCCGTTCACGGCAGGGCGACAGTTCGCGGCAAGGTTAGCGGCGACGCCGAGGCTTGCCAATCCTCTCGTTCAGGCGAAGGGGTTCAGTGCCTTGAGCCGGGCCGACCAGCGATGACGTGCGGTCTCGCGGCGAACCACCGCCGAATCGGTCACCCAATTGAGCTGTAGGACGCGGCGCTCACCGACATGCGGCCGATGCCCATGAAATGACGTCGTGCTGCGTCGAAACGCTACCATGGTGCCGGCCAGCGGCGGCACTTCGGCGGCGTAGTTGTCGAGATCGTCCGGGCCGCGCAGCAGGCGCAGGCGCCCTCCTTCCTCCTGCCAGGTCGGGTTGAGGTACAGGAGCAGGGTAATCAGCTTTGTCGTCGAATCGGTATGGATGCGGCCATCCTTACCGTCGCTGTGGCCGCGCACCGTGATCATGGTCGGCCGGCCGGTCAGGTCGATCCCGAACTTGTCCTCGATGTCGCGGCGCAATTCCGGGCCGCAGAGTTCAGCGGCGAGGCGAATGAACGCGGGACCGCAAGCGGCGAGGTCGAGCGGGTAGCTGCCGTGGCCGGGCAGCCGCGGGAAATCAGCGGCGAGAGCGGCGTGGTCGGCCGCCGGCAGCCATTGATCGACGATGACGAAGTCGAACGGGTCGCGGCGCAGCGGCGATGCGCGCAGCCGGTCGAGATCTAGCAGGGTCAAGACGCACCCGGGATCATGCAACCGGACTCTGGCGGGCAGCCCGGGATCGCGCAAGATTTGCATCGCCGCAGCCGTGCCTCTGGGTTAGAGAAGGCCGCCGCCCGCAACCGTCAGCCACACGGTGACCATGGAACAGCGCTGGGGTCTGCCCCTGATCGCCTGGCCGTCGCGGCTGCGCCCGAATCTGTGGGACCTGGTCGCGCTCCCGATGGTGCTCGGCACCCTCGCCCTGCTCGCTTGGGGCGGCATGTCGATGGGTGCGCGCTATCAGCTCGGGCAGACGCTGACGATCTCGCTCGATCCGTGGCACCTGCCGGAATACGCGCTGCGCACGGTGCTGCGGATGGCGGCGGCGCTGATCGCGTCGCTGGCCTTCAGCCTGGTCTATGCGGCGGTCGCGGCGAAGAGCCGGGCCGCCGAGAAGATCCTGATCCCGGCGCTTGATATCCTGCAATCGGTGCCGATCCTCGGGTTTCTGTCGATCACCGTGACCGGCTTCATCGCGCTTTTCCCCGGTCGGCTGCTCGGTGTCGAATGCGCCGCGATCTTTGCGATCTTTACCTCGCAGGCCTGGAACATGACGTTCAGCCTGTACCAGTCGCTGCGCACTGTGCCGATCGAACTCGCGGAAGCGGCTCGGATGTATCACCTGTCGTCATGGCAGCGGTTCTGGCGGCTCGAAGTGCCGCACGCAGTGCCGCAGCTGGTCTGGAACATGATGATGTCGGTCTCCGGCGGCTGGTTCTTCGTCGTCGCCTCCGAGGCGATCACGGTGTCCGGGCAGACGATCCTGCTGCCTGGGATCGGCTCCTATATCGCGACCGCGATCGCCGAACGCCAGCTCAGTGCGATCGGCTACGCGGTCCTGGTCATGCTGGTCGTGATCCTGCTCTACGACCAGCTGCTGTTCCGGCCGCTATTGGCATGGTCCGCGAAATTCCGCGGTGACAGTCCTGGCGGCGACGAGGATGTCGTGCGGCCGTGGTTTCTGCTGGTTCTGCAGCGGGCGCAGATTTTCGATCTGGCCCATTCCGGCGTGCTGACCGTGAACCGGGCCGCCGACGCGGCCCTGTCGCTATTCGCGCGGCAACGCGTGAGCCGACGGCAGGCGGCGCTGCGGCCGGCGTTTGTCGAGCAATTATACGATATCGCGCTGCTCGGGCTGGCCCTGGCGGCGCTGATCTGGATTGCCGCGTTCGTGCGCGAGACGGTGTCCTCGCAGGAGATCGGCTGGGTCGTCGTGCTCGGCCTGTTGACCGCGATCCGGGTCGCGGTGCTGATCGCGCTGGCGTCGCTGATCTGGGTCCCGATCGGCGTGTGGATCGGGCTGCGGCCCAGAGTCGCCGATCGAGCGCAGCCGGTCGTACAGTTTCTCGCGGCCTTTCCGGCCAATCTGTTTTTCCCGGTTGCGGTGGTGCTGATCCTCAATTTCCGGCTCAACCCGGAGATCTGGCTGAGTCCGCTGATGATCCTCGGGACACAGTGGTACATCCTGTTCAACGTGATTGCCGGCACCACCGGTCTTTCCCCCGAATTGCGCTTTGCCGCCGTCAATCTCGGGGTGCGCCGGCTGCTGTGGTGGCGGCGAGTCATGCTGCCGGCGATTTTTCCCGCCTATATCACCGGCGCGGTGACCGCGGCGGGCGGCGCCTGGAACGCCAGCATCGTCTCGGAAGTGGTACAGTGGGGCGACACGACGCTGAAGGCGACCGGCATCGGCGCCTACATCGCGCAGTACACGGCCGAGGGCGATGCGGCCCGGATCGCACTCGGCATCGGCGTCCTGTGCCTCTATGTTCTCGCCTTCAACCGTTTGCTGTGGCGGCGGCTCTACGATGTGGCTGCCGAGCGCTTGCGGCTTGACTGATCCGGGGCTGGACCGATGAGCATCCTCACCGAGCCGAGGAGCACTATTTCACTGGATGCGCCGCTGTTGCGCGCCGCCACGGTATCGAAGACCTACCAGACCCCGGATCATAGCGGCCGGCTGGTACTCGATCGCGTCGATTTCACATTGCGAGACGGTGAGATCGTCGCGATCCTCGGCCGTTCCGGCTCCGGCAAATCGACCTTTCTGCGGCTGCTAGCCGGGCTGCAGCCGCCGAGCGAGGGTCGCGTCGAATACCGCGGCGAGATTGTTGCTGGGCCGGTGCGGGGCGTCGCGATGGTGTTCCAGAGCTTCGCCCTGTTCCCGTGGCTGACCGTGCTGGGCAATGTCGAACTCGGCCTCGAAGCGCTCGGCGTCCCGGCAGCGGAGCGGCGCCGCCGCGCGGTCGACGCGATCGACCTGATCGGGCTCGACGGGTTCGAGAGCGCCTATCCGAAAGAATTATCCGGCGGTATGCGGCAGCGTGTCGGCTTTGCGCGCGCGCTCGTCGTCAACCCCGAGGTGCTGCTGCTCGACGAGCCGTTTTCGCAGCTCGACGTGCTGACCGGTGAGACACTCCGCCACGATCTGCACGATTTGTGGATCGACAAGCGAATCCCGACCAAGGCGATCGTCATGGTCTCGCATAACATCGAGGAAGCGGTCGAGA
>DATARH010000239.1:0-10338 GCA_036264235.1 Allostellaceae bacterium | reverse complement strand
GCCGGTCGTCGCCGCCTTTGTCGCGGTGCATCGGGACGAGCGCGTCGCGCGCGACATGTTCGAGCGCTACATCCGCGGCTACAGCCGCTCGGCCTTGCAGCACTACGAGTTCCACAACCGCGGTCTCGCCGATATCCCGGGCTACGAGTATTACGGCAAGCTCGCGGACAACATCGCCAAGCACGGCATGGACGCGTTTGTCGATTTCCTGTCGGAATTGCAGGTGTGGGGCACGCCGGAACAGGTGTTCAACCGGCTTGTCGAATACCGCGAGCGTACCGATTGCGGCGCGCTGATCGGCATCTTCAGCTATGGCGGGATGCCGTATGACCTTGCCCGGCAAAACCTGACGCTGTTCGCCGAAAAGGTATTGCCGCGGTTGCGGGCGCTGAACGTAGAGGAGAGCGGCTGGGCCGCCGCCGCTCAGTGCTCGCGGCCGACCGGCGCCGCGCTGTCTTCGCCCAACCGCGCCGCGACTTCCGCCGCGATCGCCTCCCACAATTCGTAACCGGCCGAGTTCCGCTCACGCCGGTGCTGGTCGCGTCGTCCTTCGGCGATCTGGAGGGCCGCGTTACCCTGTTCGGCAACGAGAATGGCGGCCAGTTCTGCGATATCCTGTCGCTTCATCCTATGTTGTGAAGCCGCTACGCTCCGCCGCGGTTCCGATGTGACCCGGAACGACAGGGCGCGGGGCGCGGCTCAACCGCAAGCCGTCCCGAGGAACCGGTGCCGGTTTGTCGGCCGCGGGTGAACATGATAGGTGTTGCCGCGGCCGCCGCGGGGGCGGAAGGGCCGGGGGTGTTTGTCGGTTCAATGGATCTCTCGATCGTCATCCCGGTTCGCAACGAGGCCGGAAACATCGCGCCGCTCGTCGCCGAGATAACCGCCGCGCTCGATGGCGTGGTCATTTACGAGATCGTTTACGTCGATGACGGCAGCGACGACGCGACCGCAGCCGAAATCGCCCGGATGCAGCAGACGCTCCGGAATATCCGCCTGGTGCGCCACGCAACCAGCTGCGGCCAGAGCGCCGCTATCCGCAGCGGCATCAAGGCGGCGCGGGCGCCGTGGATCGTGACGCTCGACGGCGACGGCCAGAACGATCCGGCAGACATACCACGGCTATGGCAGATCGCTGCCGGCTCGCCGGAAAACCCGCCGCTGCTGATCGCCGGCAGGCGGCAGCGCCGCCAGGACAGCTGGTCGAAGCGGCACGCCTCGCGCCTCGCCAACGCGGTGCGGCGGCGGATGCTCAACGACGACACCCCCGATACCGGCTGCGGGCTGAAGCTGTTTCCGCGCGCGCTGTTTCTCGACCTGCCCTATTTCGACCACATGCACCGGTTCCTGCCGGCGCTGGTGCTGCGCGCGGGCGGGGTCGTGCAGTCGGTTCCGGTCAATCATCGGCCGCGACAGCGAGGCACCTCGAAATACGGCGTCTTCGACCGGCTCTGGGTCGGGATCGTCGATCTGTTCGGGGTGCTGTGGCTGCGGCGGCGCAGTTCGCGCCCGCAACTGGTGCCGCAGTCGCGAATGCTGCCGGAGAGCCTTACCGAGCCGAGGCGCGCCGTCGTATCGACCCCGGCGGAGCCGGTCTCTTGAGCCTCGCGAAATTCGCCGGTGACGGCATAGCCGGAACAGGTACCTGGCGCCGCTTCGCCGGGTTGCTGCTCATCCTGTCGGTCGCCGCCGGCAGCGTGCTGGCCTGGCGCTGGCGCAGCGGCTTCGATGCGGCGGCCGCGACCGCAATATTGGCGAACTCGCCAGCGGCGCCGCTCGCCTTCCTGGTGCTGCATGTCGCGGCCAGCCTCTTGTTCGTGCCGCGCACAATGCTGGCGCTGGTCGCCGGTCTCGCCTTCGGTTTGTGGTGGGGCGTTGTCTGGGCGGCGGCGGGCAGCGTACTCGGCGCGGTTGCGGGCTTCCTGATCGCGCGGCATACCCATTCCGGCCTGATCGATCCCGGCCGCTGGGCCCGATTTGCCGCACTCCTCGCCGCCGTCGAGCGTGGCGGCTGGCGCATGGTGATGCTGCTGCGCTTGGTGCCGGTGATCCCCCACAGTCTCGGCAATTACGCGCTCGGCCTGACCCGGTTGCGGCTCGGGCCCTACGCCATCGGCTCGCTGCTGGGGCAGTTGCCGCTGACGATCGCCTATGTCGATCTCGGCGCCGGCGGCGGCCGGGCGATGCTCGGCACCGGCGATTGGCTGCTGCCGGTCGCGGCCGGATTTATCGTGCTGGCGCTGTCGTCATTGGTGCCGGTGTTGATGCGCCGCTATATGCGGGAGGCGCTGCCAGCGCCCGAGGCCTAGGCCCGCCGGTCGCCCAATCGAGCAATTCGACTGTGTGCACCACAGGAAGAAGCGTGCCGCTGGCGAGCTGCGTGATGCAGCCGATATTGCCGGCGGCGACGATTTCGGCGCCGGTCGAAGCGATGTTCGCCAGCTTGCGGTCGCGCAGCGCGCCGGCGAGTTCCGGTTGCAGCAGATTGTAGGTGCCGGCCGAGCCGCAGCACAGATGCCCTTCCGGGATCGCGACGACCTCGAACCCGGCCTCGGCCAGCAGCTCCTTGGGCAAGCGGTCGATCTTCTGGCCGTGCTGCAGCGAGCAGGCCGAGTGATAGGCGACGCGCAATGGTTCTGGCGCCACGGCATTTCGCAGCCCGAGCTTGGCGACGACCTCGCTGACGTCGCGGGCGAGCCAGGCGATCCGCGCCGCCTTCTCGACATAGGCCGGATCGTCGCGCAATAGAAAGCCGTAATCCTTCAGCATCGTGCCGCAGCCGGACGCGTTGGCGATGACCGCGTCGAACCCGCCTGCCTCGCGGGCGCGCTCCCAGGCGTCGATGTTGGCGCGCGCGAACGCGAGCGCCGGCACCTCCTCACCGAGATGATGCACCAGGGCGCCGCAGCAACCGCTGCCCGGCGCGACCACGATTTCGCAGCCATGCCGGGTCAGCAGCCGGATCGTCGCCTCGTTGATCTCTGGCGCCAGAACCTGCTGGGCGCAGCCGGGCAGCAGCGCCACCCGCATCCGCCGCTCGCCCACGGCCGGAAAGACCTGCGGCCGGTCGGTCGCGGAGGGGTCCGGTGTGCTGGCCGGCGTGAGGTCGAGCATCGCGCGCAGCGCCCGCGGCAGCACAGCAGCGAACGGCCTTGCCAATCGCGCGCCGAGCAGCGCCAGCCGGAACAGCGCCGGCCGGGTCAGCACCCGGCCGAGTAGCCAGCGCAGCAGCCGCTCGCCGGCCGGGCGGCGGTAGTGCTGCTCGATATACCGCCGCCCGTGATCGACCAGGTGCATGTAATGGACGCCGGACGGGCAGGTCGTCATACAGGCGAGGCAGGAGAGACAGCGGTCGATGTGCTTGACCGTCTCGGCCGCCACGGTCATGGGACTGTTTGGGCCGCCCTGTTCCAGCATGTTCTTGATCAGGTAGATGCGGCCGCGCGGGCTGTCGAGTTCGTCGCCGAGCAGCACATAGGTCGGGCAGGTCGCGGTGCAGAAGCCGCAATGGACGCAGGCGCGCAGTATCTTCTCCGACGCCGCGGTGCCGGAATCGGCGAGCTGCTCGACGGTGAAATCGGTCTGCACGTTCGTCCTAGAGACCCTCGGCCATGCGGCCGGGATTGAGGATATGGCGCGGGTCGAATGCCTCTTTGACCCGCCGCGACAGCGCGGCCAGCCCGGGCGGTTGCGGCTCGAAGACTTCGACAGCACGGCGCAGCGCCGGCGAGGCTTTGACCAGTGTCCCGTGACCGGTGTCGCGCCCCTCGGCGCCGCGGATTGCGTTACGGATCGCGGCGGCGCCGCCATCGTCCGCCTCCGGTACCGCGACCCACAGGAGACCGCCGCCCCAATCGAGAAACCACACAGTATCGAGCTGCCGCGCGATCGCCTCCGCCAGTTCGGCGCCGCGCGCCGGCGCCACCGAGATGCGCCAGACGGCCTGCTCGCCGAGGCCGGCGAGTGGCGAGGCATCGCCGACCGCCCGCCACAGCGCCGCCGACTCGGCACCGGCGAGGAATTCCGCCGGCGCGACCACCGCATATTCGCGTGCCAGGGCGTCGCGGCGGAACGCTACCGATGGTGTCGGCCCCTCGACGCGCAGCGCTACCGCGCGCGGCGGCACCGCTCCGCTTCCGGCCGGCAGGTAGGCGGCGCCGGAGACCTCGTGCGGCGAGCCGAGGGCAGCGTTCATCAGCCGCACCGCTGCCGCTGGACCGACGCCAGAGAACAGCACGGTTGCGACGCTTTCCGGCCGCGGCAGCACCTTGACCGTGACCTCCTCCAGCGCCGCCAGGGTGCCGTAGGAGCCCGCCATCAATTTGCACAAATCGTAGCCGGTGACGTTCTTGACGACCTTCCCGCCGGCCTTGAACGCCTCGCCCCGGCCGCTGACGCCGCGGAAACCGAGGAAATGGTCGCGCGCCGCCCCGGCCTTGATTCGGCGCGGTCCGGCGAGGTTGCAGGCCAGCACCCCGCCTAAGGTAGCCTTCCCTTCACCGCCGAGCAGACCGCGCCAATCCGGCGGTTCGAACGCAAGCATCTGGCCATGCTCGGCCAGCGCCCGCTCGATCTCGGCCAACGGCGTGGCGCCGCCGGCGGTCAGCACCAATTCGCTCGGCTCGTATTCGCGGATGCCGGCGAGTCGCGAAAGATCGAGCAAATGCGGTGTCTGCAGCGGCCGCCCGAGACCCCGCTTCGAACCGCCACCGACGATCTCGACCGGCTCCTCCGCCGCCAGCGCCACCGCGACCGCGTCGCGCAATTCGTCAAGATTGGCCGGGACGAGGCGGGTCACGCCCGCAACCTGTCATCAGCAAGGCGGCGACGCAAATCTTGCGTCGGATCAGAACCGCGGCAGATCGGGGTGCGGCAGCCGGCCGGCATGGACGTGCAGCCGGCCCAATTCGGCGCAGCGGTGCAGCTGCGGGAACACCTTGCCCGGGTTGAGGAGCCCATCCGGGTCGAAGGCGCATTTGAGGCGCTGCTGCTGCGCCAGGTCGATCTCGTCGAACATCACGCCCATCAGATCGCGCTTCTCGACCCCGACGCCGTGCTCGCCGGTCAACACGCCGCCGACCTCGACGCAAAGTCGCAGGATGTCCGAGCCGAATGCCTCGGCCCGCTCGATCTCGCCGGGCTTGTTGGCGTCATAGAGGATCAGCGGGTGCAGATTGCCGTCGCCGGCGTGAAACACGTTGGCGACCGCCAGCCCATGCCGCTTTGACAATTCCCCGATCGCCGCCAGCACCTCGCTGAGACGGGCGCGCGGGATCGTCCCGTCCATGCAGTAATAATCGGGCGAAATCCGGCCGACCGCCGGAAACGCCGCCTTGCGCCCGGCCCAGAAGGCGAGCCGCTCGCCCTCGTCCCGGCTGATGCGGATCGATTGCGCCCGGTTGTCGCGCGCCAATGCCTCGACCTTGCCAATCAGGTGGTCGACCTCGGCGGCCGGCCCGTCGAGCTCGACGATCAGCAGCGCCTCGACATCGAGCGGGTAGCCGGCCTGGACGAAGGCCTCGGCGGCGTGGATCGCGGGCCGGTCCATCATTTCCATGCCGCCCGGGATGATGCCGGCGCCGATCACCGCGGCGACGCAATTACCGGCATCCTCGGTGGTCGAAAACCCGATCAGCAGCGCCCGCGCGGTCGGCGGCTTCTTCAGGATGCGGACCGTGACCTCGGTGACGACCCCGAGTAAACCTTCCGAGCCGGTCATCACCCCGGCGAGATCATAGCCGCCGCTGTCGAGATGCTTGCCGCCCAGACGGATCACCTCGCCGTCGGTCAGCACCAGTTCGAGCCCCAGGATGTTGTTGGTCGTCAGCCCGTATTTGAGGCAATGCACCCCGCCCGAATTCTCGGCGACATTGCCGCCGATCGTGCAGGCGATCTGGCTCGACGGATCGGGCGCGTAATAGAAGCCGGCCGCCTCGACCGACTGGCTGATGCCGAGATTGGTGACGCCCGGCTGGGCGACGACGCAGCGGTTGTCGTAGTCGATGTCGAGGATGCGGTTGAATTTGCCGAGGCCGAGCAAGACGCCGTCGGCCAACGGCAGCGCCCCGCCCGACAGTGAGGTCCCGGCGCCGCGCGGCACCACTTTGATCCCCTCCGCTTTGCAATAGCGCAGAATCGCGGCCACTTCGTCGGTGGTCGAGGGCAGCACGACGACCAGCGGCGATTGGCGATAGGCCGTCAGCCCGTCCGATTCATAGGCGCGGCGTTCCGGCTCGGAAACGATGACCCCTTCGCCGGGCACGATGCGCCGCAGCGCCGCCGCGATTTCCTCGCGCCGGGCAAGGACGCCCGCATCGGGAAGGGGCATTTCCATCAAGGAAATGTGTCATTGCGAGCGCAGCGAAGCAATCTCGCGCCCATTGCGCCGCGCCACGCGAGAACAGAAAATCGGAGCAGACGAGGAACCTGACAGAGGTCTTCGATGAGTGCCGACGTTTTCATCAGCTACTCGTCAAAGGACGAGGATGGCGCGGAGACGATCTGTCTCGCCTTGGAAGGCCGGGGCCTTTCCTGCTGGATGTCCGGGCGCGATGTCGGCCCGGGAGAGAATTTTCAGGAGGCGATCTTCACGGCGATTTCCAGCGCCAAAGTCATGGTTCTCGTCTTCACCGAGAATGCCAACAACTCAAATGAGGTGAAAAAAGAAGTCGCATTGGCTAGCCAGCACGATCTGGTTGTGATCCCGGTACGGATTGAGGATGTGAAGCCGAATGCCGCACTGGCCTACGAGTTGGTCACGCGGCAATGGATCGATCTTTTCCGCAACTGGGAGCAGCAAATCGAACGTCTCAGCGCGCGGGTCGCGGCATTCGTCTCAGCCGCCAAGGAAGCGGGTGCTCCATCCGCCCAGCTCGTGGCGAGGGCCGACTGGATCGCCCCGAAGGACGAGCCGCGGCCACCCGATGCTCATCTGTTGCTGCAACTCAGCGAGCGGCGCCACTTGATCAATCTACATCGAGGCCGCACGGCAAAGTACGAGGGCCAAGGCGCGCTCAGGGAGGAATTGCGCCGGCTCCGTGGGCTCAACTTGGTTCAGATGAAACCTGGGAAAACCGTTGCGGAGATCGTCGACGGACGAAAGGTAGACTTGGCCCAGTGGCTGGAATTAACCGAGCTTGGCCGAAGCTGGGCCGAATGGCTTTCGGCGTCGTCCGAGACGCAAAGGTAGCCGGGCAGAACTCGGGAACTCGTTCGGGAGCGCTTAACCATGGCGGGCCTTGAAGCGCGGGTTGGCCTTGTTGATCACGTAAACGCGGCCCTTGCGCCGGACCACGCGACAGTTCTTGTCGCGCTTCTTCAATGACTTCAACGAATTGGCGATCTTCATGGCCGCAGGTCCCCGGAGAAGGGCCGGAACATAGGGAGGCCCGGCCGTGAAGTCAACGCGGGCAGCGGCTACTTCGCCGCCTCCGCGCGCACGGCTCGGCGCAACTCGGCGCTATCGTTGCGGCCCGAGAGGAACGCCTTGATGTTGCGCGTCGCCTGGCGCAAGCGCTGGCGGTTCTCGACCAGCGCGATGCGGACGAAGCCCTCGCCGTACTCGCCGAACCCGACCCCCGGCGCGACCGCGACATTGGCCCGCTCCAAGAGCAGCTTGGAGAAGGCGAGCGTCCCCATCTTGCGGAATTCCGCGGGGATCGGCGCCCAGGCGAACATCGAAGCCGAGGGCGCCGGTACATCCCAGCCGGCCAGCCGCAGCCCGTCGATCAGCACGTCGCGCCGATCGCGGTAGCATTCGCGGATTTCGCCGATGCAGTCCTGCGGCCCGTTCAACGCCGCCGTCGCGGCCACCTGGATCGGCGTGAAGGCGCCGTAATCGAGGTAGGATTTGACCCGGCCCAAGGCGGCGATCAACCGCTTGTTGCCGACCGCGAAGCCGATCCGCCAGCCGGCCATCGAATAGGTCTTGCTGAGCGAGGTGAACTCGACCGCGATGTCGCGCGCGCCCGGCACTTCGAGGATCGAGGGCGGCGGCTTGCCGTCGAAATAGATTTCGGCATAGGCGAGGTCCGACAGCACGATGATTTCGTGCGCCCGGCAGAACTCGACGATCTCGCCATAGAAATCGAGATCGACCGTCTGGGCCGTCGGGTTGGCCGGGAAATTGAGCACGATCGCCAGCGGCGCCGGCACGCTGTGCTGCACCGCCTTCTTCAGCTCGGCGAGGAAATCGTGTTCGGGGCCGACCGGCACATGCCGCACCGAAGCGCCGGCCATGATGAAGCCGAAGGCGTGGATCGGGTAGCACGGGTTCGGCACCAGGATCGTGTCGCCGGGCGCGGTGATCGCCTGCGCCAGATTGGCCAGCCCCTCCTTCGAGCCGAGGGTGACGATGATCTCGCTCTCCGGGTCAAGCTCGACATTGAAGCGGCGCGCGTAATAGGCGGCCTGCGCGCGCCGCAGCCCGGCGATGCCGCGCGACGATGAATAGCCGTGCGTCTTCGGGTTCTGCACCGCCTCGACCAGCTTGGCGACGATGTGCGGCGGGGTCGGGCTGTCCGGGTTGCCCATGCCGAGGTCGATGACGTCGCGGCCCTCTCCCCGCGCCTCGGCCTTCAGCGAATTGACCTCGGCGAAGACATAGGGCGGCAGGCGCTTGATGCGGTAGAATTCCTCGGGCATGGCGGCGGTATCGGTCCTGGGTGACGCGGCGGCAACGGCGCTAGAGTGTACACGGATAGGAACGCCGGTTGAGGGCCTTTCATTCGGCCTTTCATTCGGGGGAGGAGCGCATGAGCGAAGTCGTGGCCCTGGTGCATGACGTGTTCGGCACCGTCGTCGATTGGCGCTCGGCGGTCGCCGCCGATGGCGAGGCGCTGGCCCGCCGCAAGGGCATCGGCGGGATCGATTGGACCGAATTTGCCGATGCCTGGCGCGGCGAATACGCACCGTCGATGAACCGGGTGCGGACCGGCGAGCTGCCGTGGACCAATCTCGACGCGCTGCACCGGATGGCGCTCGACCGGCTGATCGAGAAGTTCGGCGTCACCGGGCTCGACGAGGCCGACAAGCAATGGCTCAACCTGACCTGGCACCGGCTGAAGCCGTGGCCCGATTCGGCGCCGGGCCTGACCCGCCTGAAAAAGAAATACATCATCGCGACGCTGTCGAACGGCACGGTGCGGCTGCTGACCGACATGGCGAAGCATTGCGGCCTGCCCTGGGACACGGTGCTCGGCTCCGATCTCGTGCGCCACTACAAGCCCGACGCCGAGATGTACCGCTCGGCGATCGAGTTCCTCGGCAATGGCGATCCCGGCGCGGTAATGATGGTGGCGGCGCACAACAGCGACCTCGTTCACGCCGCCTCGCACGGCATGAAGACCGCCTATGTCGGCCGCCCCTACGAGCACGGCGCGAAGCAAAGCCGCGACTTCAAAGCCGAGCACGATTTCACCGTGGTGGCCGACAGCTTCACCGATCTCGCCGACAAGCTCGGCACGTTAAGTCGGTCTTAGACGGTTTGGGTTTCGCTGATGGTGAAGTGGAGGAGATTTTCCGAATTCGGAGTTATTCCAGTCGTTTGACAGAAGAGAAGCCAACCTCCCCGGTCTACGCTTATCTCTGCGATGGAGTCTCCCCGTTCGAGTGCCCTTTCGCATTGTGCTCGATGACGTTCAAACCATAGGTCATACAGAGCTGCCGGATTTGGCCCAACCTGACAACGAAAGCCGTCACGGGCTTCTGGTTGAACGATGGGGAAGGGAAAGGACCACTTCATCTTTTGCTCGTTTCTTGGTTGATCAACGCTAGCTACAGCCGCTGGTGCTGCCGCAGGTGTCGCATTTGAGGCAGGTGCCGTTGCGCACCAGCGTGAAGTTGCCGCATTCGCCGCAGCTGTCGCCCTCATAGCCCTTCATCCGCGCGGCGCGGATTTGCTCGATCCGCGATTCCCGCTCGTCGCCGGCGGCTTCCATTGTCGCGGTCGCGGCGACCGCCAGCATGCCGGCGAAGAGCGGCATGTCGGCACTCGCTGTCGTCACCGCCGCGGCGGTCGTGTCACTCCGCATCGACACTGCCGCGGCACCACGTTTGCCGCCACCGCCATGCAGCACGGTCAACTTGTTGCGGACGAAACCGTTCGAGGCAACGCGCTGCATCATCGCCGCGACATCGGCGACGGTTTCCGACTCCGGTTCGCGCAAATTCGTCACTGACAGGTTCGATTCCGCGATGGTGCCCTTGCCGATCGTGTCCGGCATCAGATCGGCCGGCTCGACATGCGCGAGGTCGCTGCGGTCGAGATAGGAGATCGCCAGCTCGCGGAAGATGTAGTCGAGGATCGAGGTCGCCATCTTGATCGCATCGTTGCCCTCG
>DATARH010000229.1:0-2035 GCA_036264235.1 Allostellaceae bacterium | reverse complement strand
CTGCCGGTGACCTGCGTCTTCGCAAAGAATGAGTCGGGGCTGATGCCGCGCTTGTCGAGCGTATAGAGCGGCATATTGTATCCGGATGTCGAGTTCGGATCCACGAGACCCAGGTTCTTACCCTTCAAATCTTCGATCTTCTGATAAGGGCTCTTGGTCAGAACATAGAATACTGAATAATAGCCCTTGCTGCCGTCTCTATTGACGTCGATGACGAAGGCGTCGGTCGGAACCCCGGTCAAGCGCGCGCGCGAGAAGGAGGCCGGACCGTAATAGCCGATATGAATATTGCCCGCGCGCTGCCCTTCGATTACCGCAGCGTAGTCGTTGGCGACGCGCAAGGTCACCTTGGTGCCGAGCTCCCGGCCGAGGTAATCGACAAAAGGCGTGTAACGATCGGTCACGCCAGTGGCGTTCTCGGCGGGTACGACGGCATAGACCAGTTCGGGATACTGTCCTCGCCAGCTCTGCGCGCTAGTGAGCCGGGACGTGCCGGCCGCCGCAACGGCAGTGAGGCCGGTGAGTAATGCGCGACGATTAATTGTCATGGCCAACCCACTCCTTCTGCTTCAAGTCGCAGGCACGACGCCGGCGGCAGCGCCCGCAAATCCATGCTCTGCCTCGCTCGGCACCCTGTTCGTATCCATTCCGTAGAGTTCGCGGGAGGCCCTCTCTGTCAATGTGGAGGGGACACCGTCGAAAACGATCCGGCCGGCGGCCATGCCGACGAGCCGGTCACAGAACCTTCGGGCAAGCTCGACCGAGTGCAGATTGCACACCACTGTCACCCCAAAATGGCGATTGATCCGCCGCAGCGCCTCCATCACGATCCGGGTATTCTCCGGATCGAGCGACGCCACCGGCTCGTCTGCCAGCACGATTTCGGGCTCCTGCAGCAGGGCGCGGCAAATCGCCACTCGCTGCTGCTGACCGCCCGAAAGGCTCTCGGCTCGCCGCGCGGCAAGTTCGGCCAGCCCGAACTGATCGAGCGCCGCCATCGCCATGACCTTGTCTTCGCGGCTCCACAACTTCGGCAGTGATTGCCAAGCCGGCGCATAGGCGAGGCGGCCCATCAGCACATTGTTCAGCACGTCGAGCCGGCCCACCAGATTGAATTGCTGGAAGATCATCGCGCAACGGCGGCGCCAGAGGCGCAGCTTGCGGCCGCGCAATGCCGTGACTTCGACCTCGCCGCACAGGATACGCCCGGTGCTCGGATCGGTGAGCCGATTGACCAAGCGCAGCAATGTCGACTTCCCGGCCCCCGAACGCCCGATCACTCCGACAAATTGGCCGGCCGGGATGCCGAGCGAGATATTATCGACGGCACGCGCCTGGCCGAACACCTTGGTTAGCGCGTCGGTGACGAGCAGCGGTCCCTTACCGGCCATGTTCCTCGCGGCACTGCTTCTATCGCAGGGCGGCTGGCATAAACGACGAACGTGACAAACAGATGACAGTCCGTCACTGCCCGGCGGAAGCTCGGGACCTAGACCGGGAAGCCGGCCCGGCGCGGCGACAGGCGAATGCCGCTGCGCGCCGCCTCGATCATGTAATAGCGGGTCATCTGCACGATATCGGTGCGCCAATAGAGCTGCTGCGGCTCGTTTTCGAGAAAATCGCTGGCTGCAAACGCGTAGCAATAGGTTTCGACATAGCGCCGGCCGGGATCGCCGGCGATCGGCGCGTCGCGCCAGCCGAATTTCCAGCCAGCATGTTCAGCGCCAATGCGCCAGCGCTCGAGCCGCACCGCCAGAGTGCTCGCATCGAGTGCGTCGAGCGCCGGCACCCGGTAGACGACGACCAGCCGGTGCACATTGAGCTGCAGCTGCATCATCAGTTCGTCACCGAAGGCATTGACGATGTAGGTGGCGTCCGAGGCACCGCGGACATGGCGGATCTCGACGCGCGAGCGCGCGACATCCGCGAGCTCGACATCGACCGGCTCGGTGTCGAAGCTCGGCAATTCGTATTCGACCGCGTGCAGTGCCTCCAACATCTGGCCGGTCAGAAAGAGCTCGGTCCGCCGCTGCGC